>JBGPBA010000207.1:0-3644 GCA_041481005.1 Candidatus Krumholzibacteriia bacterium
CCGCTTCGACAATCTGATCACGAGTCACGCCTTCCGTCCCGTAAGCAATGTTGTTGCCAATCGTGTCGTTGAAAAGGATCGTCTCCTGCGTCACGATCCCCATGAGCGACCTGAGCGACTGCAGCTTCACCTCCGAGATGTCCGTGCCGTCGATCGTGATTCTCCCCTCGGTGGGATGATAGAATCGCGGCAGCAGGTCGGCGATCGTCGACTTTCCCGAGCCGCTCGGTCCCACGATCGCGACGACCGCGCCCCTTCTGATGCGGAAGCTCACATCCCGCAGCACGTCGACCCCGCGGCCGTAGCTGAATGTGACGTTCTCGTAGCGGATCTCGTCGTGGAAGCCGTCGATCTCGACCGTGCCGGCGTCTTCATCCTCCGATTTCACGTCGATGATCTGGAACACGCGATCGCCCGAGGCGAGCCCCTCCTGGATGACGCTGTTGAGCTTGCTCAGGCCCTTGATCGGCGAGATGACCCAGAGCATCGCGACGATGAAGAGCAGCAGGTTCGCCGGGTCGAGACTCTCGCGTATCACGAGCCTGCCGCCGTACCAGAGAATGACGACGCTCGCGAGCGTCCCGAGCGTCTCGCTCGTCGGCGAGGCGAGCTCGGCGTAGCGCCGCATTTTCAGGTACTCCTTGAAGTACTTGAGATTGAAGAAATGGAACTTCTTCTTCTCGAATTCCTCCATGCCGAACGCCTTGACGACGCGCACTCCGGAGATCGTCTCCTGGAGCACCGCGGTCATGTCGGCCATCCGCTCCTGCGCCCGGCGGCTCCCCTTGCGGAGCTTGCGGCTGATGACCCCGATGAGGAGAATGTTGAACGGGACGAGCACGACCGTGAGAAGGGCGAGCTTCCAGGAGGTGAGGAACACGATCGCCATCGCGATGACGGCCATGAGCCCGTTCTGGATGATGCTCGCGAGGCTTCCGACGACGATCCCGCGGAGATTGGTGACGTCGTTCGTGATCCTCGAGATGAGGTGCCCCGTCTTCTGCTGAGAGAAAAAGGCGAGCGGGAGTGCTTGCATTTTGCCGTACAGATCGTTTCGCACGCGGAAGAGGACCGTCTGCTCGAGGCTGATCGTCATGTAGGTGCTCACGTAGAAGAAGACGTTCTTCATGAGCATGAGGACGAGGAATATGACGCAGAACCGCTCGAGCCGGATGATGGGACGCCCCTCGTAGAGCCTCGCCTTTACCCAGCGCACGATGCCGTCCTTCAGACGCGCGAGGATCGAAGGGAGCGGAATGCCGTGATCGGGCGCCGCGGCGATCGGCTTCGCCGCATCGAGCTCGTGCTGCTCGAAGACGATGTGGAGAAAGGGCGGAATGAGACCGAGCTGAACTCCGCTCAGGCACGCGTATGCGACCGTGCACAGAATGAGGAACGCCATCCGGTGCCAGAACGGCACGAGGTACGCGAGGAGTCTCAGGTAGGTCCCTTTCGGCACGCGCGCCCTCAACCCCGTTCACCCCCGTCCGACGATCCGGTCACGGTATGGCCTTTTCGCGTGCCGCGAGCACCTCTTCGACGTCGGCGAAGAAATCCTTGAGGGAGAGTTTCTCGCCGCGGGTCCCATGGAAGATCTTGACGTGCGGCGCGTTCTCGGGCACCCAGCCGCTGCGATCGTACTTCGTGAAGAGACCGACGGTAGGGACGGAGAGCGCGGCGGCGAAGTGGAACAGATTGGTGTTTCCCGCAAGGAAGAGGTCGCACTGCGAAAGGAGCGCGACCGTCTCGGCGAGGTTCGCCGGGACGAGATCGATCACGTCCCCATGAAGCTCCCCGGCGAGCCCCTTGACGAGCTTGTCGTTCCACGGGTTCGCGAAAATAATGAATTTGGCCCGTCGGCGGCTCGCGAGGTTGTTGGCGAGGTAGGCGACGATCTCCGGTATCACGTGGTGCTGCGTCTTGCCGCTGCTCGGATCGAGCCCGACCATGAGGAGGTCCTTCTCCGGCTTCCAGAAATGCTTGAGCTGGCGCGCGTGCTGTACGTCCCGGGGCACGAGGCTGATTGCGTCCCACCCTTCCTCCAGCTTGAGACCGAGCGCCTGGAGGATTCGACTCATTTTCTTCCCCTCGTACCCGCCCTCGGCGAGGCGCACCTCGCAGTTGATAAAGGGAAAGGCCAGCGGGTTCGCGAACCCGATCCGGATCTTCGCGCCGATGGCGAACGCGAGGAAGTGCCGCTCGAGCGAGAAGTGTCGATCGAGAAGGATGACGGCGTCGACCTTCTTCCGCCGGAGCCGGCGGATGAGCGCGAGGTATTCCGCCGCATAGAGCTTGAGCTGCCGCCGGTCGTACGAGATGATCCCGCTCACCCGCATGAGCCCCTTGATGATCTCGGCGTCGGAGTCGCGCACGAGGATCGTCGTCTTGATCCGGGGAAAGTGCGTGCTGAAATAGTTGACGACCGGCGCGGCGAAGAGAAGGTCGTCGACGTCCCCCGAGTCGATGAAGAGCAGCGACGACGCACCCGTCACGTCGGCGGGCAGTGCGAACGGACGCCGCTTCCCCACCACCTTCACGAGGAAGGAGAAGAATCGGGGCAGTACCTTCGTCTCTTCGTCACGCTGCATGCCGGCGTTTCCTCCGTGCCTTCGTCGACCGCTCCCCCGCGACGAGCGCCAACGAGATACCCTCGTCGACCCGCTCGATGAACCGGAAGCGTATCTGGCGCTTGATGAGTTCGGGAATGTCCACGGTATCCTTTTCGTTGAGGCGCGGGAGAATGATCTCGCGGATCCCCGCGCGGCTCGCCGCGATCACCTTCTCCTTGATGGCCCCGACGGGAAGAACCTTGCCGCTGAGCGTCACCTCTCCCGTCATGGCGACCTCGTTGCGGATCATCCGGTCGAGGGCGAGCGAGGCAAGCGCGGTCGCGATCGCGACCCCGGCGCTCGGGCCGTCTTTCGGCACCGCCCCCGAGGGGACGTGGAGGTGGATGTCGTACGCCACGAAGAAGTTCTCATCGACGAGTTCGCCGTCGTACCGGGCCTTGACGAAGCTGAGCGCCGCCTCGGCCGATTCCTTCATGACCTCGCCGAGGCTCCCGGTGAGCTTGAGCCTCCCGCTTCCCTTCACCTTGATCGCCTCGATGAAGAGGATCGTGCCGCCGGCGGCCGATTTCGCCATCCCCGTCGCGACGCCGATCGAGGGCTTCGGGAGCATCTCCTCCTCGGGATACTCCTCGGGTCCGAGCCAGCGCTTGACGTTCGTCCGGGTGACGCGGTAAGGTCCGTGACCCCCCTCCACGATTTTTCGCGCCGCCTTGCGGGAGATCGAGGCGATGGCGCGCTCGAGGTTCCGCACCCCCGCCTCCCTCGTGTATCGTTCGACGATCGTCGCGAGCGCGTCGTCGGTAAAGGAGAGCCTCTTCGCCGAGACCCCGCTCTCGACGACCTGGCGCGGAATGAGGAAGCGCTTCGCGATCTGCGTCTTCTCGAAGGTGATGTAACCCGGCAGCTCGAGCACCTCCATCCGGTCGAGGAGCGGCGACGGGATCGTGTCGCGCACGTTCGCCGTCGTCACGAACATGACGCGGGAAAGGTCGAAGGGAAGATTCACGTAGTGGTCCTCGAAAGTATGATTCTGCTCCGGGTCGAGCACCTCGAGGAGCGCCGAGGCGGGGTCGC
>JBGPBA010000208.1:0-3634 GCA_041481005.1 Candidatus Krumholzibacteriia bacterium
AGAGAAGATCGTTCTCAAGGGAATCGAAGTGTTCGGATATTACGGCGTATCGTCAGTCGAGCGGGAGATCGGGCAGAAGCTCGAGCTCGACGTCGAGTACCACGCGGACTTCACGAAAGCGTGCATGACCGATTCCCTCGAAGACACGGTGAACTACGAGCGGGTGTACGCGAAGATCATGGAGACGGTCGACGTCAATCGTTTCAACCTGCTCGAGACGCTCGCGGACGCCATCTGCCGCACGGTCCTCGACAACTTCCGCGCGACATCGGTGAAGACGACGATTCGGAAGCTCACGCTCCCCTTCCCGAACACGCTCTCGCACGTCGAGGTGGTCGTTGAACGCCGCGCCAACGAGGCATGATCGCCTGGTCGCCCTCTCGCTGGGCTCGAACCTCGGGCCCCGCGAGGAGCTCATCCTCGCGGCGATCGGGCGCCTCGGCCGCTCCGGAGTCTTCGAGCTCGACTCGGCGAGCTCGCTCTACGAGACCCGGCCCGTCGGCATCTCGACCACGCATTCGTTCATCAACGCGGCGTGCGTCGGGCGGACTTCCGCGCCGCCCGAGGCGCTCCTCGATCTCTGCAAGGAAATCGAGCGGGAGTTCGGCCGAAGCCCGGGCAGCGCTTCCCTCGATCGCCCGCTCGACGTCGATATCATTCTTTTCGGAGACCTCGTCGTCGCGGAGCCCGACCTCGTCATTCCGCATCCCCGGATGCGCGAGCGGCTTTTCGTCCTCGTCCCGCTCGCCGAGATCTCTCCGGACCTCCCCGTCCCGCCGGACGGAAAGCGCGTGTGTTTGCTGAAGGATATCCTGCGGGCCGAGCAGGGCGTAACGAGGGTCTCGTCGAGATCGTGGATCCGCTGAACTTGTTAAATTCCAAATAGTTGTAATGCTGTTGACAGGCGGCTTCTTTTTCAATAGTGTAAGGGCATGAAGGATCTCAAGAATCGGCTCCTCGCGAACGGAATACGATATATCGCAATAGAGGGCAACATTGGGGCCGGTAAAACGACGCTCGCGAAGCTCATCGCCGGGGAGTCGGGGGCGAGGCTTTTCCAGGAAGAGGTCGACGACAACCCGTTCCTTTCGAAATTCTACCAGGATACGCGGGTGTTCGCGTTCCATGCCCAGATATTTTTTCTCCTCAACCGGTACCGGCAGCAGAGGGAGATCGCCCAGCGCGACCTCTTCTCCGACCTCGTCGTCGCCGATTACCTGTTCGCCAAGGACAGCATCTTCGCCAACGTCGTTCTCGAGGACGACGAGCTCGTCCTCTACAATCGGCTTCATTCGCTCCTCGAGGGGAGAATCGCCAGGCCCGATCTCGTCCTCTACCTCCAGGCGTCCTCGGAGGTGCTCCAGGAGCGCATTCATAAACGGGGCCGGAGCTTCGAGAAGGGTATTCCGGCGGAATACCTCGACGCACTCAACGACGCCTTCAACCATTTCTTCTTCCATTACGAGGACTCGCCGCTCCTCATCGTCAACACGGACCGGCTCGATTTCAGCGTGAGCAGGGACCACATCGAGGATCTCTTCACGCGGATCACCGAAAAATTCACAGGCACCCGCTTCTACGTGCCGTCCTGGGAACCGGGGGTATCATGACACACAAGGTGACGAAGCATACCTTCTTCGAGATGAAGCAGCGCGGGGAGAAGATCGTCGCGCTCACCTCATACGACTATCTCTGCACGAAGCTCATGGAGGACACCGGCGTCGACATGATCCTCGTCGGCGATTCGCTCGGAATGGTCGTCCTCGGTTTCGAGAACACGCTGCCTGTCACCGTCGAGGAGATTATCCACCACACCAAGGCCGTGACGCGGGCCCGCCCGCGGGCCTTCGTCGTGGCGGACATGCCCTTCATGTCGTACCAGGCGAGCGTCGAGGACGCGGTGCGCAACGCGGGCCGTCTCGTCAAGGAAAGTGGGGCGGAGGGGGTCAAGCTCGAGGGAGGCGAGCGGTACGTGCCGGTCATCGAGGCGATCGTTCACGCGTCGATTCCGGTCGTCGGGCACCTCGGGCTCACGCCGCAGTCGCTCCACCAGCTCGGCGGCTACCGTATCCAAGGCAAGGACCGCGAATCGGCGGAGCGTCTACTCAAGGACGCGCGGAGCCTCGAAAAGGCGGGCTGCTTCGCGATCGTTCTCGAAGGTATTCCCTGGCAGCTCGCTCGGCGGATCACCGAGGCGGTCTCGATTCCGACGATCGGGATCGGGGCCGGGCCGCACTGCTCCGGCCAGATCCTCGTCATCTACGACATGCTCGGCATCTATGAAAAAGGGGTTCCGAAGTTCGTCAAGAAGTACGACGAGATCGGGCAGCGGATACGAGAGGCGATATCGGCGTACGCGCGGGAGGTGCGGGAGGGGCGCTTCCCCGGCATGGAGCACAGCTACTCCGTTGACGAGGCGAAGAAGGATCGGGCTCCCGAGGCATGAAGACGGTCACGACACCGCGTCAGATTCGCGAACATCTCCAAAGGGAAAGGCTCTCCGGCAGGCGGATCGGGCTCGTGCCCACGATGGGCGCGCTGCACGAGGGGCACGCGAGCCTCGTGCGGCTCGCCCGCGGACGGACCGACCTCGTCGTTGCCACCATCTTTGTCAACCCGAAGCAGTTCGGGCCGCGCGAGGACTTCCTCCGCTACCCGCGGGACCCCGAACGGGACGCCCGCCTGCTCGAAGAGCTCGGCTGCGACCTTCTGTTCCTTCCAGTGGAGAGTGATCTCTATTCGCCGGCCGACCGGACGAGGGTGAACGTCGAGGATCTCTCCGATGCGCTCTGCGGGGCGTCCCGGCCCGGCCACTTCCAGGGAGTGGCGCTCGTCGTCGCGAAGCTCTTCAACATCGTCCGGCCGGACGAGGCCTACTTCGGCCAGAAGGACGCCCAGCAGGCGGTCGTCATACAGCGGATGGCCGCGGATCTCGATTTCCCGGTTCGCATCGTGCTCGGCCCGACCGTGCGGGAGCCGGACGGGCTCGCGGTGAGCTCGCGAAACGTGTACCTCGACGCCGACGCGAGGCGCCGCGCGGTGTCGCTCTCGAAGGCGCTCTCGGCGGTGCGCGATCGAATCGCGCGCGGCGAGCGCGACGCGGAGCCGCTCGTCGCCGTCATGCGGGGGATACTGGAGGGCGCGGGCGTCGCGATCGAGTACGCGGCGATCGTCGACGGGGCGACGCTCAGGCCGCGGCGGGAGGTCGCGGGCACGGTGCTCCTCGCCTGCGCCGCGACGGTCGGCTCGACGCGCCTCATCGACAATCTCGCGCTCAGCGTATCGGGCAGCGAGGTGCGTGAAGTGCTGCTTGAATTTCCCGAGTGGAGCAGGTACGGTTCCTGATCGAGCGCGGCGAGCGGTCCCGCGACCGTGACGAAAATGGGGAGGGAGCCTCATGGACAGGATCTACGCGCCTTGGCGGAACAAGTATTTCTCGATGGCGAAAGACGGGGGTTGCCTCTTTTGCTCGATCCAAAAGGATGAGCAGGACGAGCGGGTCGGGGTGCTCGTGCGCGGGCGGCACTGGTTCATAATCCTCAACATGTTTCCTTACACGAGCGGCCACCTGATGATCGTTTCCCGGCGGCACGTCGAGAGGCTGGGGCAGGTGACCGAGGAGGAAGGGCACGAG
>JBGPBA010000209.1:0-3625 GCA_041481005.1 Candidatus Krumholzibacteriia bacterium
CGAAATACGGGCTCATCCCCGCGAAGGCGGCGCGCGAGATCCGCGCCCGCGCGGGATTCAGCGTCAAGCGGATCGAGAAGATCGAGAACCGGGTGCGCCACGACGTGATCGCGTTTCTCACCGACATGTCGAGCCGGATCGGGCCGTCGGGCCGCTACCTCCACCGGGGGATGACGAGCTCCGATCTCCTCGACACCGGCCTCGCGTACCAAATGTCCGCGGCCGGCGGCGAGATCCTCGCGCGTCTCAAGCTGCTCAAGCGCGTGCTTCGCAAACAGGCGCTCCGGTACCGCCGCACCCCGATGGTCGGTCGGACGCACGGCATGTACGCCGAGCCGATCACCTTCGGGCTGAAGCTCCTCGTCTGGTACGAGGAGACGGGGCGAAACGTCGAGCGCCTCGAGCGGGCCATCGAGGAGATCGCCGTCGGGAAGATGACGGGCGCCGTCGGAACGCAGACGCACATCGACCCGCGCGTCGAGCGCTTCGTGATGCGCCGCCTCGGGCTCGGGACCGCCTCCGTGACGACGCAGATCATCCAGCGCGACCGGCATGCCGTCTACATGACGACGCTCGCCGTGATCGGCGCCTCTCTCGAGAAGATGGCGCTCGAGGTTCGCGCGCTCCAGCGGAGCGACATCGCCGAGGCGGAGGAGCCCTTTACCCGCGGCCAGAAAGGCTCGAGCGCGATGCCGCACAAGCGTAACCCGATCCTCTGCGAGCGGATCTGCGGAATGGCGCGCGTGCTGCGCGCGAACGCGCTCGCCGCGCTCGAGAACGTCGCCCTCTGGCACGAGCGCGACATCAGCCATTCCTCCGTCGAGCGGATCATCATCCCGGACTCGACGATGCTGCTCGCGTACATGCTCGAACGCTTCACGTGGATCGTCTCGAATCTGCGCGTCGACCGCAGGGCGATGCGCGAGAACCTCGAGAGCACGGGGGGCCTCGTCTTCTCCGAGCACGTGCTCCTCTTTCTCGTCGATCAGGGCTTTGCGCGGGAAGCGGCATACGAGATCGTTCAGGGAGCCTCGATGGAAAGCATCCGAACCGGAAAGAGCTTCCGCGAGCTCCTCGCGGCCGATCCGCGCGTGCGGCGGCGTTTCTCGGCGGGTGAGATCGAGGCGCTCTTCGACCTCGACGAGCATTTCAAGAGAATCGATTCTATCTTCAAACGAACCCTGGCGAAGAGGAAATAGCGTATGGGCGTGGCACTGTCCGGAATCGTCTCGATCGCGGGGAGGTCCGACGCGGAGATCGCGGCGACGCTCGCGAGGAACGGCTTCAACATCACAACCGGCGAGGCGCGGCGCGTCGTCGAGCTTCTCGGGCGCGACCCGACGCTGGTCGAGCTCACGATCTTCAACACGATGTGGAGCGAGCACTGCAGCTATAAGAGCAGCCGGCGCGTGCTCAAGGAGCACCTCCCGACCGAGGCGCCGAACGTCGTTCTCGGGCCGGGCGAGGACTCAGGTGTCATCCGCTTCGCCCCGGCCGAGCCGGGCGACTCGTGGTGTCTCGTAATCAGCCACGAGAGCCACAACCATCCGTCCCAGGTGCTGCCGGTCGAAGGGGCCTCCACGGGCATCGGCGGCATCGTCCGCGACGTCTACTGCATGGGCGCCGACGTCGTGGGGGCGCTCGATCCGCTTCGCTTCGGCGATCCGACCGGCCCGAAGGGGCAGCACGTGATCTCGATCGCCCGCGGGGTCATCGAGGGCATCGCGCAGTACGGGAACGCCCTGGGCGTTCCGAACCTCGGGGGCGACGTCGTCTTCGACGGCGGCTACGACGACAACTGTCTCGTCAACGTGGTCGCGGTCGGGTTGTGCAGGGAATCCGAGGTCATCCGAAGCAGGGTGCCCGACGCGGCCCGGACGATCCCGTACCGGATGATCCTCATCGGGAAGCCGACCGACGACTCGGGTTTCGGCGGGGCCGCCTTCGCCTCGGAGGACCTCGCCGGCGAGGAGAAGGCGAAGCGGGGCGCCGTACAGGTGCCCGACCCATTCCTCAAGCGCATTCTCACCGAGGCGACGAAGAAGGTCATCGAGGCGGCCGCCCGGAAGGGCGCGAAGATCGGGTTCAAGGACCTCGGCGCGGGCGGCATCGCCTGCGCGACGTCCGAGATGGCGCAGGCGGCCGGCTTCGGCGTGAGGCTCGACCTCGACAAGGTCAACCTCGCCCTCGGGAATTTCCCGCCGGCGGTCGTCTCCTGCTCGGAGACGCAGGAGCGATACGCGATGGCGGTGCCCGCCGACTTCGTCGACGAGGTGCTCAAGATTTACAACGAAGACTTCGAGCTTCCGCACATATATCACGGGGCGGGGGCGGTCGTCATCGGCGAGATTACGACCGAGCCCGTCTACACGATCGAAACGGCGGGGGGCGTCGTCTGCAGCGCGCCCGTCGACGTGATCACGAGCGGGATCTCGTACGATCGGAAGGGGAAGCCTCGGCGGCGAAACCTCGCGGAGCCCGCGCTCGATCCGAAGCGCTCGCTGCGCGACGATTTCCTCAAGATGCTCGGCTCGCCGAACGGCGCCTCGAAGAACCACGTCTATCGCAGATACGACGCCGAGGTCCAGGGGCGCGCCGTGCTTCGCCCGGGCGAGGCTGACGCCTCGGTCATCGCGCCGCTTCCCGGCCGGACGACGGGGCTCGCCTTCTCGGTCGACGGGAATCCGTTCTACGGCATGATCGATCCATATCAGGGCGGGGCGCTCGCCGTCTGCGAGGCGGCCCGCAACGTCGCCGCAGTCGGCGCGGTGCCCTCGACCGTCACCGATTGCCTCAACTACGGCAACCCCGAGGTGGAGGAGGTCTTCTGGGAGTTCTCCGAGGGGGTGCGCGGGATCGGCGATGCGTGCCGCGGCATCGGGCACTTCGCGCACGACGGGCATCCCCTTCCGGTCGTCTCGGGCAACGTGAGCTTCTACAACCAGAGTGAGAGCGGCAAATCGATTCCGCCATCGCCGGTCGTGTGCTGCGTCGGGGTCGTCGAGGACTACGCGAAGTGCCGCACGATCCAGTGGAAGGAAAAGGGCAGCGCGCTCTTTCTCATCGGAGAGCCCTTCGACGAGCTCGGCGGGAGCGAGTACTACCGGATGATCTACCGAACCCTCGGCGCGAACGTGCCGAAGGCTGATTTCGCCCGAGAACGCGCTCTCGCGCGGACCGTCATCGAGATGCACCGCCTCGGATGGGTGCGCTCGTGCCATGACGTGAGCCAGGGCGGGCTTCTCACGACCCTCGCCGAGATGGCGCTCGGCGGCCGCGGGGAAGGCGGCCTCGGCTTCACGCTCGATCTCCGCAAGCTCGATGGCGTCGATCTCCCGACGGAGAAGATTCTTTTCTCCGAAACGGGGGCGTACATCGTCGAGGTGCCGCCGGGGCTTGAGCGAGACGTGAGCGTTCTCTGCGCGAAAACCGGCGCCGACTTCTTCAGGCTCGGCGAGCTCGTCGCGGATCCGGTGCTCGAGATCGTGCGCGGAACGAGGCCGCTCGCCAGATGGGACGTCTCGGAGCTTCGCGAGGCATATCTTTCGGGCTGCCGCGCGATATTCGGCATCGCGGAAAAATCGAAAGGAGCGTAGGTGGTCAACTCCTTCAAGCGGACCGTCGC
>JBGPBA010000210.1:0-3619 GCA_041481005.1 Candidatus Krumholzibacteriia bacterium
CAGCATCGGAGAACCTCACGCCGTGCTTAAGAACATTGGCTCTTGCCTTTTCTGGATCCCACACGACGTGCATATGTATACTATGCATATTTCCTGCGGCTGTCAACGCCAATGTGTCGGTCGAACTGCGAGTTGGGCGACGAGCACCCGGGTTGCGAGGATTTTCACTGCACCGATAAGCCTACAGTGTAGTTGCTTGTCCGCTCGAACGAGAGCCAGTCCCGCCCCCCCCACCGTTCGTCCTACAGCCCCAGCACGTCCGCCATGGTGTAGAGGCCGGGTTTTTTACCGTGGATGAAGTGGATGGCGCGGAGCGTCCCCCGCGCGAACGTCCGCCTCGAGTGCGCCCGATGCGTGAGCTCGAAGCGCTCGCCCTCGCCCGCGAAGATCACGGTGTGCTCGCCGACGACGTCCCCGCCTCGAAGCGAGTGCATCCCGATCTCCTCGGGCGTGCGCGCGCCGACGATACCATCGCGCCCATGGACGAGCCGCGACGCCGGCCGCACCGTGCCGATCGCCTCGGCGAGCCGCGCCGCCGTGCCGCTTGGGCTGTCCTTCTTCTTATTGTGATGTATCTCGACGATCTCGGCGTCGAAGTCGGGGAGCGCGCGCGCGACGTCCCCGACGACCTTGAACATCAAGTTGACGCCCGCCGACATGTTGGGGCTGATGATAAGCGGGATGCGGTCCGCCGCCTTCTTCGCGAGCGCGAGCTCCTCAGGCTTAAATCCCGTCGTGCCGACGACCGCCGCTTTGCCCGCGCCGGCGCTCCATTCGATATGCGCGAGCGCCGCCTTGGGATTCGTGAAGTCGACGACGACGGCCCCGCCCCGCGCCGCTTTCTCGAAGTCGGTCGTTACCTCGACGCCTCTGATCGAGGAACCGATCCCCGGATGCCCCGGCGCCTCGAGCAGTCCCGCGAGCTCGAGCTCGGGATCCCCCGCGATCTCTTCGACGACCGTGCGCCCCATCTTGCCGAGGGCGCCGCAGACGATGACCTTGATCATGGCCGCTAAATCCCCGCTTTCACCCAATCGAGCTTCGCCTCGCCGACCTTGAGCCCGTAATCGACGAGCGCCTTGCGCAGCTTCTCGCGGTTCTCGGGCAAAAGGCCCACGAGCGGAAGCCGCACGTCGCCGACCCCCATGCCGAGCATATTCATCGCTTCCTTGACGGGCGTCGGGTTGGTCTCGACGAACATCGCCTTGCACAGCGGGAAGAGCTTGTAGTGCCACTCGCGCGCCTTCGCGAGGTCGCCCTTGTCGAAGGCGCGGAGCATGGCGAGCATGTCCTTCGGCACGATGTTGCCGACGACGCTCACGATCCCCTTGCCGCCGACGGCGAGGATGGGAAGGGTGATGCCGTCGTCGCCCGAGAGGAGCGAGATCTTATCGCCGCAGAGCAGAATAATCTCGCACATCTGCTCGAGGGAGCCGCTCGCTTCCTTGATCGCTTCGATCTTCTCGTGCTCGGAGAGCCGCGCGACCGTCTTCGGGAGCATGTTGAGCCCCGTACGCCCGGGCACGTTGTAGAGCATGAGCGGGAGTCCTTCGTCGGCGAGCTTCATGAAGTGGGCGTAGAGCCCCTCCTGCGTCGGCTTGTTGTAGTACGGCGTCACGACCATCGCCCCGTCGGCGCCGAGGCTCTTCGCCTTCCTGATGTTCTCGATCGACTTCGTCGTGGAGTTGGTCCCGCAGCCGGGGACGACCTTGAGGGCGCCCTTCGCCTCCTCAACCACGATCTCGATGATTCTGAAATGCTCCTCCCACGTGTAGGTGGGATTCTCGCTCGTCGTGGCGCAGGGGACGAGCCCGTCCGTTCCCGCGGCGACGTGGAAACGCACGAGCTCGCGGAGCTTCTTCTCGTTGAGGCTTGTGTCCTTGTTGAATGGAGTGACAAGCGCTACGTACAGCCCTTTCATCATGATCCCATCCTCCTTCTCTCGCAACCCCCCGCGGGATGAACGCGCCCGAGGTGTCGATGTCTGTGAAAACGCGAAATGCGCTCGCTCTTATCCGAGGAAAACTCTATGCGTCACCCGGCGGGGTGTCAAGGGGATACGGCGAGCTCCTGCGCGGGCGCCAGGCCTCAGTCGGGCCCGGCCGCCCCAAGCTCCCGCCGCCACGGGAAGAGCGAGAAAATGCCGCCCGTATGGATGAAAAGAACGTTGTCAGATTTCCTCCAGCGCCCCTTGGCCGCCTCGCCCGCGAGCCCGAGCATCGCCTTGCCCGTGTAAGCAGGATCGAGGAAGAGCCCGGCGCGTCGGGCGAAGGTTCTGATGAGCTCGAGGCCTTCGTTCGTCGGCACGGCGTAGGCGGGACCCTCGTAGCCGCCGGCGATCTCTACCTCGTCCGCGGAGATCGGCTTGAGCCATGAGGCGCCGCGGTAATGAGGCTCGTATTTCTTCACGAAATCCTCCGAGATCGTCGCTATCCGCGCGGTAAATGACGCCGGCGTATCGAGGACGTTTATCCCGAGAATGCGAGCCTCGAGCCCGAAGATACGCTTGCCGTAGAGAAGCCCGGCGTACGTCCCGCCGCTTCCCACGGCCGTCAGAATCGTTTCGAACTCGATGCCGAGGGCGCTCTCGGCCTCGGCGATCTCCTCGGCCGCCTTGATGTAGCCGAAAACGCCCGGCGGGTAGGAGGCTCCTTCGGGGATCACGTACGCACTCTCCCCGGTCGCCGCGAGCTCTCTCGCGATCCCGTCCATGATCTCATTCACCCGCGGCCATTCCTCCTGGGCGATGAATCGAATCTCGGCTCCCGCGAGCCTGCCGAGGAGCACGTTCCCGTCGCTTTCGGGGGGCTCGGCCCCCCGCAGCACCAGAATCGGTCGAATGCCGAGCCGCGCCGCCGCGACCGCCGTCGCGCGTGCGTGATTCGACTGGGTGCCGCCGCAGGTGATGACCGCGCAAGCGTCGCGGGCCGCCGCCTCCGCCATGCAGAACTCGAGCTTTCGGACTTTGTTTCCCGAGAGCTCGCAGCCGGTGAGGTCGTCTCGTTTCACGTAGACGTTCGGGAGGTCGGGGAGCTCGGGGATCGCCCGCATTCTCTCAATCGGGGTCGGCAGATTCGCGAGCTTGAGCGAGGGCGGATAAATGATTCCCATGGAGCGGATTATACCAATTCGCCCGTCGGGCGTCCCGGCAAAAATCTCCGCCATCCCTTGGCTTAGGGCGGGGCGCCCCGCCGCCCGTCCCCGCGAAATCTTCGGCCCTTTGTGTCATTTTGCGGCGGGAGCCTGTCTCAATGACAGGGAGGGGGACTCTTGTGTCGTCCCACCTCGATTATTCGACGAAGACGACGAAGGGCGATCCATTTCACGTGGCATCTCGCCATGCCAAGGGGGGAGGCGGGCGCTCAGTTCCGCTTCCCCTCGCCTTTTCCGGGCTAGAAAACGAAGCCGACGCTCAGGAACCCACCGAGGTTATTCCTCTCGCTGTAGGTGAGCGAAAGTGCGGCCGGCCCCACGGGGGTTTCGACGCCGAGCGTGAGCGCCCCGCCCGTGTGGAGCGCGCGCTTCGTGAATAGGTTCCCACTCGACTGCTCGGCGCTTCCGATGTTCCCGTGCGCGATGACGTACCACCTGCGAACCGGCTCGACCTGCAGGTGGAGCC
>JBGPBA010000211.1:0-3614 GCA_041481005.1 Candidatus Krumholzibacteriia bacterium
CCACATGCTCTCGTACATCAACATTCTCATCCTCGCGTTCAACATGGTTCCCGGGTTCCCGCTCGACGGCGGCAGAATCCTCCGGTCGCTCATCTGGCACCGGACGCGGAACGTCCAGAAGGCGACGAAGATCACAAGCCGGATCGGCGCCGCATTCGCCTACGTTCTCATGGCGGTCGGCGTCATCAACGTCTTCTATCAGAATTTCATCGGAGGGCTCTGGCTCATCTTCATCGGGTTCTTCGTCCGACAGGCGGCGCAGTCGGGCTATCTCCTCGTGACGCTGCGCGGGACGCTCGGGCACTTGCGCGTCGGCGACGTCATGCGCTCGCCCGTCGTCACGGTCGACGCATCGCTCGACCTCAGGCGCCTCGTCGACGACTTCTTCCTCCGCCACCATTACCACTCGTTCCCCGTGCTCAGCGACGGGGCCCTCGTCGGAATGGTGTCGTTGAAGGACGTCAAGAAGGTCGACGTGGAGCGGTGGCCCGTCGCGTCGGTCGGTGAAATTGCGGATGCGGAGGTCGTGCGGTACGCGCTCCACCCGGACTTCCCGGCCGAGGCGCTCGTTCATCTGATTATGAAGAAAGGCTACGGCCGGCTGCCGGTCATTGGGACCGATGGCAGGGTGGTTGGAATCGTGTCGCGGCGCGATCTGATGGAAACGATAAAGATGATGACCTATTTGGAGGAGTGATTCAGGCCTCCTCGGCCTCCTCTGTCTCTTCTGTCTCCTCTGTCTCCTCGGTTTCTTCCACCACCTCCACCTCATCTTCCTCGAGGATCGCGAATATCGCCCCGTACTTCTTTGTCTTCTTATCGGTCGAGTCCCGGAGCTTGCGTTTGGGATCCGGTTCCAGACGATTGCTCCTCTTTTTCCTCGGAAGTGGCCTGCGCTTCAATTTGCAACCTCTCCTTTCGCTTTGAAGCCTTTCGTTGTTCCGAAAGGTAACCGCTTCTGCTGCAATTATAGCAAAAACGGATTCGTTTTTCACTACTTTGCAAAAAGTGTGACAATTTCGGGCGGGGCGGGAGGGGCATGAGAGCGGGCTCATTTCCCCGCGTCGAGCGCGGGCAGGGGGCCCGGTTCTCGCATCACGCACGGGGTCGCGTACGCCTCGATGCGGGTGCTCGCCGCGTGACGGCGGCGCGGCCGGTTTCATTCGCGGAGCGCGGCGAGGAGGCCCCTACTTGGGCGGCGCCTTTTCCTGCGGCGGTCTGTTCTCGTCGAAGATCGCGTCGTCGATCTTTTCGTTGAAGCTCACGGTCTTCCAAAGGATTTCGTTGCCCTTCACTCCCTCGTCGTACTGCGTGACGCGCAACGGCGCCATGTGCCCCGAGGTCTTCCGATAGTCGCCGAACAGGATCGCCCGTTTCCCTTTGTTCTCGATCCGGCGATCGAGGAATCCCGTCTTCGCGTCGACGTCGAAGAGAACCGTGTCCCCCTTGAGGACGCAGCCGGCCCGCTTGATCGACGCCCCGGCGAGGAGCGAGTCGTCGGGCACGACGGCGACGGTAAAGAAGGTGTCGCACGCGGAGAGGTAATACGCGATGCCGTCGGCGCGCTCGACGAGTGCCTTCATGCTCGCGGCGACTTGGGGACTGCGGCCGGGGTTGAGATTCACGACGTACCATGCGTCGCCGCCGTTGTAGTAGTACATCCGGAAGAAGGGGTGATCGTACGCGCTATTGTCCTGGTCGATCTTGAGCTTGTCGGGTTTCTTGATCCAGCGCGTGTAATCGGCCTTGAGCGTGCCCCAGCCGCCGCTCTGCCAGACCGTCTGAAGCCCCGTTTCGACGCGGGTCGTCCAGGGCTTCTCTTCGCCCATGGCCCGCGACGACCGTTCGAGGAGAGCGCGGGCCGGGTCATCCGTCTTCGCGCCGGGTCCGCCGCCGAAGGCGAGGGCGGGGAGCAGGATGATGGGCGCGAGGGCGACCGCCACGAGGACCCCGCGCCATCTGCGTGTGAATGTCATTCGCATCGTTTCCTCCTCGACGTTTCAGACGGTGAGCTCGGCGTGGGCGCGCGCGAGCTTCGACCGTATCGCCAGGCTGAAGGGGCAGGAGGCCTCGCACGGAGCGAGGCAGGACTCGCAGCGCCCCGCGTTTCTCCATTCGGGCAGCTTCCGGTAGAGCGCGATCGCGCGCTTCTCTTCGCCGTACGTGTCGAAGTAGAGCCGATATCTCAGTATCTCGGCGATCGGCACGCTGCTCGGGCACGCGGCGAGACAGCCGCTGCAGCCCGGGCGGCAGTAATCGCCGTCGAGGAGCATCCCATAGCCCTTGAGCGCCTTTTTCTCCTCGGGGGTAAGCTCGGGCCGCCCGGAGGCGGCCACGTACTCGTCGACCTGCTCGACGTTGCGCATCGTGAGGCAGACGGAGTCGATGCTTTGATGCGCGAGCATCCACTTGAGGACGGCCTGCCGCACCGTGCGCCCTTCCCGCATGAACGGCTTGTAATCGATCTTGCGCGCCGCGGCGAGGCTCTTCATGGCGACGACGGCGACCCCTTTCGCGCGGGCCTTGTCGAGCACCGGCTCGAGCCCTTTCGTCATGAAATTCATCCCCGGCTGGATGAGGTCGATCGGAGTGTTGTCGAGGAGCCAGTTGAAATCCTCGATCATGCGAGGGCCGTGCGAGCTCGCTCCCCAGGCCCTGATCTTCCCTTCCTTCTTCGCCTTATCGAACGCCGTGTAGATGTTCTGATTCTGGATCTTCTTCGGATCGCTCACGTTCGGATCCTCGCCGACGGAGTGAATCTGCGCGCAATCGACGTAATCGGTGTTGAGGCGCTTGAGGCTCTCGTCGATCGCCGTCGTGATCTCCTCCACCGTCGTCTTCGGCGTGAAGAGCTCGGGGAGAAGCTTCGTCGTGACGAAGAGCTTGTCTCGCTTCGCGGGGAAGATCTTGCCGATCACGAGCTCCATGTCGAAGTACTGCCGCGCCGTGTCGACGTAATTGATTCCCCGATCCATCGCGTACTCGAGAAGCGAGGGTTCCTGCATCATCCCGTTACCGAAGGATATGTCGGAGACCTTCCAGCCGGTTTTCCCGAGGGGGCGGTATTCCTTGATGCGCGGCTTTTCCGGCGACGGCGTCGTCCCGGGCGCCCCGGGCACCGCCGGCTTCGGCGTCTCCTGGCCTCCGAGCGAGGCGCCGAGCGCCTTCGGCGCGCCCGAAAGGCCGATCCCCGCCGCCGCGAGCGCCGCCGCGGCCCGCGTGATAAACGACCGGCGCGAAATCTCATGTTCGGATCTCTTCATCGCACGCTCCCTTCTCTATTTCCCGGTCGATGCCTTCTCTCCGAGGTTGAGTCCGTAATGGTCGCTCAAGTCGAGGGGCGGCATGGGGCCGTCCAGCGGCTTGAGATCGCGTACGTACCAATCGAACCAGTCGAGGTGCCGGTACAAGACGTCGATCCTGCCCGGCTGCTTGGCGTTCCCGTGCCCCTCGCCCGGGTACTGCACGAGCCGAACCGCGGGCTTCCCGTCCATCTTGAGGATGCGGTAGAACTCGATGCTCTGTCCCGGGTAGACGCGCGTATCGGCGGCGCCCCCGAGGATGAGCACCGCGGTGTTGCTCTGGTGCGCGTAGTAGATCGGGCTCTGCTCGAG
>JBGPBA010000212.1:0-3612 GCA_041481005.1 Candidatus Krumholzibacteriia bacterium
CGGGCCGCTCGCCCTATGACGGCGGCGTATGGGATGGTGACTATTTCCCCACGATCGTGTACAGCACGGCCGCGGGTTGGGATGAGGTTCGGGGCGTCCTCATTCACGAGGTCGCGGACGCGGCCGCGAGGAATCAGGGTCTGAGGGCGGCCGCTGATGAGGCGATCAAGGGCAAGCGCAGCTCCGAAGACATGGTCCTCGCGATTCAACGCACTGCGATAGAGTCAATCGCCGCGGTCAATCCGCCATACGGTCTCTTCGCGTCAGCGCCGCGGACCGCCGAGCGCATCTACGAAAGCGCTTACGCGACGCCCATCGATCGCGCCGTCCTCCTCATGGGACTGCTCAAGGCGGCCGGGGTCCAGTCGGTGCCTGTGCTCGTGACTCTCGGGAATGCGTGGTCGGCAGAGGCCGCCGCTCCAGAAATCTTCGGGAAGGTAGTCGTCAGGGCTCAGACAGGCGAGGGGCCGGAGCTTCTTCTCGACCCGAGCATGCCGTACGAGCACAACTTTGCCTTCGCTCTCGCGGGGAGGACCTTCGTCATGGCTGACAACGTGACGTCCGTACCCACTGGCAGTCCGTTCGAGAGCCAGACCACCCTCGACGTTTTCTTGAAGCCGGGGGAGAAGGGAACGCTCGAAGGGGAAGGGAACGCCGTCATGACGGGCTTGTTCTCTCCGTACTACCTCATGAGAGGGGAAGGCACCGAAACGGAGGATTTTATCAAGGCGCGAGCCAAGGGCCTCTTTGGCGGAGCCGAGCCTTCCACCTGGAATGTGCGGAGCATGTCCCCGGAGCGGGTGGAGATCGCATTCCATTTCACGGCGAAACTCCCCGACAGGAAGACCGGCGAGCGCGTCTATCTCACGATTCCGAGACCCTTCGAAGCGGCGAAGAGCGGCATCGATCGCGTGCACGTCGAGAGGTCATACTGCGACGACGCCATCGCGCTGCGTTTGTCCGTCATGGAGGTGCGCTGCACGATCGATGCGCCGGCCGGCTGGAAGGTCGTCGCGAGCCCCGAGCCTGGAACGACGAAGAACCAAATAGGCACTGCCCGCGTCGCGGCCGAGTCTCAGTCGGGCGGCGCGCCTGTCATTCACAAAAGCCTGACGCTCGAGAAGATGCTCGTTTCACCCAAGGAGTACGGAGATCTTCGCTCTCTCCTCCTCGGATTCTCCGACGACCGCCTCGTGCTCGAGAGGAAATAAGAAAGAGCGAGCCTTTTGCGAGGGAAAGATGGGGGGTGCGGGAGGTCGGCTCGCTCAGTCATCGATTATTCAAGCGGGATCGAGCTCTATCTCATCACCTACGGTCGTGTCGCTCTCTCCGATCGCATCGGGGGGCAGCTCGACGGCGCTCACGGCTCGCCGCGGAGAGTCGGCGACGCAATCGGGCGGTAGGTTCTTGAACATCTTCACAACGTGCCCGTTCTTATTCAGGTAGACGATATCCACCGACTTTCTCATTCCGACCGTATGGATCTCGCTGCATGGAGCTATCAATAGGGCGCAGTTTCGCGGAATGCCGCGCCTGTTCAAGAATCGGAGTGTATCGTGAAAGTTGGAGTTGAGCGTGATGAGGTGCTTGGCGAGGACCGTTCCACGAGTCTTGTTTCGTACGCACATGGCCTTTTCCTCCGTTAGATCGAAGTCGCGAGCATGAGAACGGTGAGCGTGGCGAGCGCCATTTTGGCGCACCACGGCAGGAACCTCGCCCGGGCGAACCCGCGTGCCTCTCTCGGCTGGGCCGCCCAGTTTTCCATGAGCTCCGCTTCGGTAATCTCATTCATGTCCTTATGAAGAATCTTGAGCGCCTCGATTTCGACGAGGGCCGACCTTTCGTCCAGAGCGAGCAGGTCCGAGCCGCAGCCGGCCTCGGGGCTCACGGGCGCGCTCGGCTCGGCGGCCGATTCGACGTTGAGGAGCTTCTGCACGGCCAGGAACGCGGTCGCTATACAGAACGCGATCGTATACTGCACCGCCCCCATCGTGCATCCAAGCGCCAGGGAGACGATGAGCTCGTTCCGGGAGAGGAGCCGGAGGAACGTGAGCGGCATCGTGAGAATGAGCGCCGCTCCCACGCCCGCCAGCGAGTAGACGACCCCGTCGATTCCGCTGACGAGGTAGAACGCCATCGGCGCGCACACGAGGATCGGAAGAGAAATGACGAGAAGGAGCCTATTCTTGTTGAAACAGAAGGCCGCCGCCATGATGAAGAGCGCGATGAGCAGGTTGAACGTTGGCATAAAGGGCCTTTCTTGCTCGACGATATTTATCTTTCCGAATGTAACAAGAACAAGTTGCATTCCACATGGACATCCCAGGGCTGCTCCGGGATGCGTTTCATGACGCGCTCCGGCCGGTCAGGCCGTAAGATTAACTGCGACAATTAATTGGAATGCCCATGAATTCGGCGGGCCAAGGGGGATATTGACGTGATGCCCACCTGAGCCGGGATTCCACGAGCGTGAATTGGGGATTTATTCCCATCTATCTATTGGAATGAACCGGCGGGTGTGCAAGATTCTGGCGGCCGGCCGCGAGCGGGGCGGATCGATGAACACCGATGCCCCATCGTTCCTCGAAGCTTCTTCCTGTTCCTGGAAATGCCGGATGCGAGAGGATGGCATCAGTGCGACGGCGGAGGCCGCCTCGAGCCCTATCGCCGGGCCCGGGACACGAGTCTCTCGAAGGCGTCCGCGACGCGATCCATGTTGTCGCGCCACAGCCCTCGCTCCTTCACGATGCGGAAGTTCTTCTCGCGCACGGCGGCGGCAAAGCCCGAATCCTCGATCATCCGCAGAACCGCTCCGGCGAGCGCAGCCGGGTCGTCCCGAGGCGCGATGAGCCCGTTCTCGCCGTCCGTGATCCATTCCCTATTTGCGATGAGATCGGTGACCACGGGCGGCGCCCCGCATGCCATCGCCTCGAGAAGCGATACCGAGGTCGAATCAGACCGCGAGGTCGAGACGTAGACGGACGCGGCGCGGAGCTCCTCGGCGATCCCGCGGGGCTCGAGCCTTCCCCTGAAGCTGAAACGCGAGGAGAGGCCGAGCGCTCGCACGCGCTCCTCGAGTCTTTGTCTCTCGGGCCCGTCGCCGCACAGGATGAACGCTGCCGTATGTCGCTCCGCGATGGCGGGTGCAGCCTCGACGAGGAGATCGAGGTTGTAAACGCCATAGAGATTCCTCGTGCTCACGATCCGCGCCGGCTCCGCGCCGCCGGGCGCCGCCGCACGCGCGCCCGGATGAAAGATCGTTTCATCGATCCCGAAGTACGCCTTGAGCACCTTCTCGCGGGGCGTCCCAATCTCGACCGCGACCCGCGAGAGCTCCTCGGCATCCGTTATCACGAGGTCGGCCCTTCTCAGGACGTGCCGAATCTGGACGCGGTGAATGAAGGACGATGGATAATCGACGAGGAGATCGGAGCCGAGGCTCGTAACGGCGAGCGGACGCCACCCGCTCAAGCTTGCGACGAGTCCGTAGCCCCCGACGTAGAGGGCGCTCAGGAGATCGGGCCGGAAGGCATCGAGCTCCCGACGGATCGAAGCGAGGGAGCTGAGATATCCGAGGAGGTTCGTCGGGAGGCGTTTCGGGAACCTTCGGGC
>JBGPBA010000213.1:0-3611 GCA_041481005.1 Candidatus Krumholzibacteriia bacterium
AGTCGTCGTTGCCGCACAGAGAATTCGGCTTGTTTCCGTATTGCGTCTTCATGATCTCGTGCGCCAGCTTCTGCGCCTTCCACGGCTGCCCCGCGTAGCAGTAGAGAAAGATGATGTGGTGGCTCGGCTCGTTCCCATGCCAGTACTCGCCGATGCGGCCCTTGATGTCATCGACGCCTCGACTCGTGTCGGCGCTCACGATGAAGAGAGAATCGAGCTTCCCGGCGAATCGCTCGTTGCCTCCCATGAGCGCGATGAGCCCCTGAACGTCCTGGGGGACGTACCACGTGTACTGCCAGCTCGTCCCCTCGGTGATGTCGCCCCCCTCGGCGTAGACGTGCGGATTGAACGGCGCGCGCCAGCGCCCCTGCGAATCCTTCCCCCGCATGAGGCCGTACGCCGGGTCGAAGATGTTCTTGTAGCTCGCGGCGCGTTTCATGAAGTATGCGTAGTCGTCCATCTTGCCGAGAGACTTCGCCATCCGCGCGATGCAATAGTCGTCGTACGCGTATTCGAGGGTCTTCGACACCGACTCGTTTTCCTTGTCGAAGGGGACCCACCCGAGACGCGCGTAGGTGGCGACGTTGTCATAGTTCGGGTTCATCGCAGTCGTTTTGACAGCTTCGTACGCGCGCGCCGGGTCGAAGCCCTTGACCCCTTTCAGGTACGCGTCGACGATGACCGGCACCGCGTGGTACCCGATCATGCACCAGGTCTCATTCGCCTGGAGCGACCAGATCGGCAGAAGATGCTCGACGCTCTGATCGTAGTGCGCGAGCATCGAGTTGACCATGTCGGCGTCTCGCTTCGCTTGAACGAGAGCGAAGAGAGGATGCGTCGCGCGGTAGGTATCCCAGAGCGAGAAGATCGCGTAGTTCGTGAACGTCGAGCCCGCCCGATGGACGTTCTGGTCGAAGCCTCGATATTCCCCCGTCACGTCCTCGTACAGGTTCGGCGCGAGGAAAGCGTGATACATCGCCGTGTAGAATGTCTCCTTCTCGGCCGGCGTGCCCTCGATGCGAATCTTCCCGAGCTCGCGATTCCACTTGGCGCGAGTCTCGGCTCGGACTCTTTCGAAGCCCCAGTCCGGGATGTCCGCCTCGAGATTCTTCATGGCGTTCGCGGTGCTGATCGCCGAGATCGCGACCTTTATCATGATCGGCTCGGCGTCTCGCGTCCGGTACCGCGCATAGAACTGCAGGCTCTTGCCGGTCGCCTCCGAGCGGCTCCGGAAGCGATACGTGTTGTAGATGACCGGCTTCCCATCCTTCATGATCCCGTAGTCGTCGAAGGGCCGCGAGAACCGCGCGGCGAAGTAGATATACCGCTCCTTCGCCCAGCCGCTGACGAGATGGAACCCGGTGATCGTCGACTCGTTCTCGACGCGAAGACGCGACCAGATCACGTCCCATCGAAGAACATGGGAGAGGTCGAGGATGACAAACGCGCTGTCGGTCGCCGGATACGTGAAGCGGATGATCCCCGCGCGATCCGCCGCCGTGAGCTCGACCACGACGCCCGAATTCAGGAGTCTCACCCGGTAGTATCCGGGCGAGGCCTCCTCGTCGCCGTGCGAATAGGGCGATCGGTAGCCCGAGTCGGGGCGCGCCTTCGACCCCGGGATGAACTTCGGAGCGCCGACCGCCGCCGTGAAGAGAATGTCGCCGAGATCGGGGATGCCCGTCCCGTTCAGGTGGGTCAGGCTGAACCCGATGATCGAGCTGTCGGAATACTCGTAGCCGGACGCCGTTTCCCAAAGCTGCTTGTCGGTGTCGGGACTGAGCTGCACCATGCCGAAGGGCGCCGAAGCCCCGGGATAGGTGTTCCCCTCCCCCTGCGTCCCGACGAAGGGACATACGTAGTCGACGAGCGGCGTCTCGTCCGCCGCGCTCTGAACGGGGCTCTTCGTCGCCGCGCCGAGCGCGAGGAGCGAGGCGAGCCCGATCACTGCGAGAGCGGCGATAACTGACGACAAATGGCGCTTTTTCATGAGACATCTCCTTCGACGGGGCTCGGCGCCTCGGCTCTTCTGCGAGACCTCGACCAGCTCGAGAGAAAGAGGAGACCGGCCAGGACGAATGGACCGCCCGCAACGACTGAGGCCGCGAGCTTGCCCGATTCCGCGGTCCAATACGTCGTGATGCCGTGAGTGACGCCGCACAGAAGCATGAGCA
The DNA here is from genome assembly GCA_041481005.1 of Candidatus Krumholzibacteriia bacterium. Taxonomy (GTDB): domain Bacteria; phylum Krumholzibacteriota; class Krumholzibacteriia; order Krumholzibacteriales; family Krumholzibacteriaceae; genus SSS58A. The sequence continues at coordinate 2,175 of JBGPBA010000213.1, forward strand.
ATCCTCCGAGCCCTGCCGAGCTGTAAGCGAAAACGGCGCTCGCGGCGGTCCCGACGATCAACAGCGCCATGCCGGCGGCCGGGAGGCTCCACTGAGTGCGGTACGCGATGGCGTAGGTTATCCCGACGTAGACCCAGAACGCCGCGACCCCCGAGCTCAAGGTCCTCGCCGCGAAAATCAGAAGCCGCGTCGTTCGGTCCCTCGTCTTGCCGGAATCGTCCACGTCTAGCGTAGGGCGAAGCCCAAGTAGTACGGCCACAGGATGATGGCCAGCACGCCCCTCCAGAAGCTGAAATCGAGATAGCCGAGCGTGAAGAGCCAGCCCATGATCCATATGGGGCCGGCGAGAGAGATGTGCCCGGGTCCACCGCGCCAGGATTTCCTTTCATCCGCCATGTCTGCTTTCCTCCGTTCTCGGTTTCGGACGTCTGTGCCGAACAGATTACTCCGTCAGATCCATTTCGAGCAAGACCGAGTCTTCCTCGAACCCGCACTCCTTGTAGAACTTTCTCGCCCTGGCATTGGTCTTCCGTGTGCTGACCTCAACCTCGCCGCACCCCAGCTCCCGGCATTTTGCCACGCACGCGAGGATCATCTGCTTCCCGACTCCCCGTTCCCGATACTTCCGGGAGACGACCACCTCGTCGATGAGCCCCGACGGGCGCTGATGCAGCACCGTCTGCCGTATCGTAAAGTGGATGAAGCCCGCGACGACGTCCTCGTCCCTTGCCACCAGGAGAATGTGATCCGGATCCCTCAGCAGTATGGAGCAGTTTCCGTACGCGGCCTCCGCATCGAAGGCCTCCGCGTCGCCCGCCGCGTCCGCCAGCTCCAGGAGCAGCGGTTTGATCGACGGCAGATCCGCCTCTGTCGCGGAATAGATGTTCACGTCTTTTGGCACTTTTCTCCTTCTCGCTCGCATTGTAGCAGCAACGGGGACCGATGAGAATAGGGGGACTCGAGAAAAGAGACCGTGCCTCGAAGGCGGCCTCGGCCGCGGGGCTTGGCACCGGAACATTCACTCCTGGTAGATCGGCACGAAACGGCCTATCTCGGGGGCAAAGGCCATCGGCGGCTCAGGCGTCATCGGAGTCGCGGGCACCGAAAGCACAACGGCCGTCCCGTTTCGCAGGCGCCGCTCTATCCCCGAGAGAATAGCTTCGGCGTCTCGGTCCCCAATGCCGCACCATTGAAGGTAGCTCTTGCCCAGAGCATACAGCGCGTTGCTCCGGGATCTGTCGAGGATTCCGTCCAGATTGTACCTGCCCGGCGGAACAACGAAATCAGACAAGATGTCATGAAAGTAGTATGCCCGTTTGCAGTCGAGATAGCCTTTGCAGTTGTCGACATAACCTTGATCGTGAAAGAGCGTATCGATTCTCGCGTCATCGCTGCGCCACGAGTAGATCAGCCTGCCATTCGAGTCGATCCAGAGGG
>JBGPBA010000214.1:0-3610 GCA_041481005.1 Candidatus Krumholzibacteriia bacterium
CCACGCATTCGGCGATCGAAAGGCCTCGCCGTACAAGAGCTTGACGGTGGTTCGCGGCAGCGCCTTCACGATGAACGCGATTCGGGGGCTCACGTCTCCTTCGTTCAGGGGGCTCGTATAGTCGTATCGCACGCCCGCGTTGAGGAGCATCTTCGCCGACAGCCTGAGCTCGTCCTGCGCGTATATGCCATAGACGCGGGAACTGCGCCGGCTGTCCAGATACAGGGCCGTCATGTTCTCATCGAAATTGCGCTGTTCGAGCCTGAAGTTGTCGCGGTACTCGGCTCCGACGGTGGCGCGGTTGCGGGCGAGGGGGCTCCCCGAGAGACGCACTTCGCTTCCCCACCACTGGCCTCGGATCCGGTCCATGTTCATGGTGATGAGAGGCGGTTCGCCATCTTCGGCGTAGTCGTACACGAAGTTGCCGTCGTACACGTAGTCTTGAAAGGTCAGATGCGCCTGGAAATCGAGCGCGGAACGAATGGTGCCCTCGTAGGAGAGGTCGGCGTTGAGCCGCTTGTCGATGTCTTCGTTCCGTGAATCGTTGAACACGGTGCCATACGAGGCGGTCGCCCTCGGTTTCGTCCGGTCGACGTAGAATAGTCCGATTCCCCAACCCTTCCAGCGGGCCTCGGCGAAAAGGTTTCCAAAGAACTCTCCGTCTTTCCCATCCGCGATGCCGCCGTCCAGGGCAGGCGAATCAAGCTCCCGGAAGTAGAGGTTCCCGCCGTTGCTGTCGTAATACGAACCCGAAACGAGGAATTCGCCGTCCTTGGCGACTCGATGACCGAAGCTCAAGCGACCCTGGTACGAATCGCGGCTCCCCGCGGATGCGGCGGCCTCGCCCCCGTCGAAATCGTGTCCCGTTTTCGTGATGACGTTGACGACGGCGAAGAACGCATTCGTGCCGTACAGCACGGAGCCCGGCCCTCGAACGACCTCGATGCGCTCGATGAGGTCGAGGTCGATGTTGAAGTCGTTCCCGATGGCCGAGCTCTCGTAGATGTTCTCGTTCGTCCGGACGCCGTCGATGAGAATCAGGACGCGCTCGTTGTAGTCGCCGGGACGGCTGAACCCCCGCATCCCCACGTAGTGATACGAACGATCGTAGGAGGTATAGAAGCCGGGCACGCTGTTGAGGGCATCGGCGAGCGTCCGCCAGCCGTACGCCTTGATCTCGCGCGCCGTGATGATGGTGACCGAGGCGGGCGCCTCCGAAACGTCCTGCACGTATCGGGAGGCGGCATAGACCGGAATGTCCATGAGCTCCTCGAGGCTGAGCTCGGTGAGGGCGCCCTTCTCCGGTTCCGTCTCGGCGCGAGCCGGGGCGGAAGAGACAGGCCGCAGGAATCCGATGAGAATAGGCAGTATCGAGGCGAACAGCCTCAAGCGTGCGCGCAGGATCATGTTCATGGAACTCACCACCAATTTAGCCTGAAGATACGACTTCTGCCGCGGGCGCCGATTGCGGGGGCGGTGTGTCCGCCAGTACAGTCAGAACATCCGCGAAGGCTTCTTCGACCCGCTTAAACGCGTCGACAACGGCGGGGTCGAAATGCGTGCCATCCTTGCCCACGATGATCTCGCGCGCCGCGGCGTGCGACAGCGCGAGCTTGTATACTCGTTTCGAGGTGAGGGCGTCGTACACGTCGGCGAGCGCGACGATCCGCGCGCAGATCGGAATATCGTCACCCGTGAGCGCGTGCGGATAACCGCTGCCGTCATAGCGCTCATGGTGCCAGAACGCGATGTCTCTCGCGATTCTGAGGAACTTCGCGTCGGGATACTGGGCGAGCGCTTGCCCGAGCGTTCTTCCGCCGATCACGGTGTGGGTCTTCATGACGTCGAATTCCGCCGGTACGAGCGGCCCCGGCTTGAGGAGAATGGCGTCGGGGATGCCGACCTTGCCGATGTCGTGGAGGATGCTCGTTTGGTAGATGGTTTCTATGTCCGCATGGGAGAGGCGCTCCGTGTACATGCTCTGCTTCGCGAGGCAGTCTCCGATGAGCCGCGAGTATTCCCGGATTCGGTCAAGGTGGCGGCCCGTCTCAGGATCGCGCGACTCCGCCAGCTTCGCGAGCCCGAAGATGGCGACCTTCTGATACTCGTTCGAGAGTATTCGCTCTCCCGTTCGGATCCGGAATTCGAGCTCGTTCGCATCGAACGGCTTGAAGAGGACCTCGTCGGCGCCCGCTTTGAGACTCTCGATGATGTCCGCGGTCTGATGCCGCGCGGTCAGGACGATGACGAAGATGTACCCCGGGAATCCCTGCGACCTAATCCATCGGCACAGGGCGAGGCCGTCCATGTTCGGCATCATCCAGTCGGTGATGACGACACGGAAGGTGCTGTTGAAAAGGTACGACGTCGCCTCGGCGCCGTCGCGCGCCGTCGCGACCTCGTGGCCTTTCTCCGTGAGGATATTTCTCAGAAGTTCGAGAGACACCTCATCGTCATCAACTACGAGGATCTTCATCCCGCGGCACTCCGTTCTTTTCGAAGACGGCGGCGATTGTCCGTCGGTTTACGTGACGCCCCAATGCGGCATAGGAAATCGCCTCCGCCCCGAGTGTGTCCGGGAGAAGACGAGCGCCATGTCTAGCCCAGCAAGTTATGTGCCTATCTCTCAATAAGATGCAAGGTTGCGCGAGAGGATCTGCAGTCGAATGGAGGGCGGATCACTGAATGGTGAGATATATCCGGGGGCGGGGATCTTCCTGTGGATAAGCCTCGGGGGTCAATCCCCGCATGAAGCAGTCATCGGCAGCCTTTCCCAAGGCCGGCCCCTCTCGCTTCCCCAGCCGCCGAAGGTCCGTCCCCCCGCGGCGATTTGGGCGGCAAAGAAACGGGGGTCCGCCCGAATTTCCTCTTCCGGGAGGCCTTCGTCATTTCTTCGCCGCCTCGTAGAAGAGCTCTTTGCCGTGGGTTTCCTGCACGACGAGGCGTGCCTTCGTCATTCCGTCGAGGAGCTCCGTTATCTTCGCCAGCGGTATCCCCGTGGATCGTTGGACGTCGAGGGCCGTGCACGGCCTTCTCTCGAGGAGAGCGAGCACCGTATCCTCGAGGGCCCCTTCCTCGTGGCGGCGGCGCGAGGTCTCGGCCGATGCGATCACCTCGCACCGCGGCCCGAAGAACGAGCGTATCCTCTCGAGAGACTCGTCGTCGAGGGGCTCGATGCCCGGCTCCGTCCCCGGTCTCACCGCCGTATTGAGTTGAATGCCGTCGACGCGCAGGCGCTCGATCGCGCGCTTGAGGGCCTCGAGCTCGCGCTCGGCGGTATTGTAGCCCTCGATGAGGAGAATCTCGAAGAGCACCCGCCCGCGGTAGTCGGCGAGGAATCTCTCGAGTCCCTCGATCGTCCGTTCGAGCGTGCACCGCGCGTGGGGACGGTTGACGCGGAGGTAGGAAGCCTCGATCGCCGCGTCGAGGGAGGGGAGCACGATGTCCGCAGCCATGAGGTCTCGCCTCACCTCGGGCATGAAGAGAAGGGAGCTATTGGTAATGACGGCGACGGGAACATCGCTTATTCTTTTTGCGCGGGTGATGAGCTCGCCCAGCGGCGTGTAAAGGGTCGGCTCTCCGGAGCCCGAGAGCGTGATCACGTCGCCCG
>JBGPBA010000215.1:0-3602 GCA_041481005.1 Candidatus Krumholzibacteriia bacterium
GGCTTCTCCCGGCATAGTGACGTTATTGAGCTCGACGCCGAGCGCCTGGTCGAAGGCGAGTAGGTTCGTGTCGACGAGCCGCTCTCCTTCCTGCGTATAGCCGAGAAGGACGAAGAGAAGCCCGCTGTCCACCCGCTCGAGCGCCTCCTTCATGTTCTGGCAGGCGATGACGCTCCGGTAGTTTTCCCGCAGGATCACGTCGATCGATTCCCCGAGCCCCGCGATCTTGAAGATGCTCTGGACGCCGATGACCAGGATGATGGCGAGGAGTCCCGCGAACCCGAGAGACAATTTTTGTCGAATCCCCAACATGCTCTTTTCTCCTGCTCGATCCGGCGCGAGCATGGACCGTGTCAAAAAACGACCGAGTGCAATCTATTGATAACCGATGAGTTAACCCGAGTTGGGCGCCCGCTTCCTTGAATTTCTCAAGAGAGGCTGGCAGATTCCCTTGAATTTTTCAATGCGATTCTCGGGGGCGACCGAGGGGTAAGGGGCGTACGACCCGCTAGATGCCGTATTGCTTGCGGCGGCGCCAAAGAGTGGCCTGATCGATGCCGAGTATCTCCGCCGCCTCCTGGAGAGATTTCGCCGTCGCGAGGACTCTGCGAATGTGCTGCTCCTCGATCTTCTCGATGCTGACCGGGTCGCCGATATTGGGGACCGCGTCGCGGGGGAGTAGAACGGATGGGAGGCATTCGACGCCGACCCGCTCGGTCCGGCAGAGAATGGCCGAGCGCTCGACGACGTTCGCGAGCTCTCGGATGTTCCCCGGCCAAGAGTAGCTCTTGAGCGCTTCCAGAGCCCCCTCGGTGAAGCCGAGGAATGACCGATGGTTGCTTCCGCCGTGAAAGACGAGGAGCCTCTCGGCGAGAGACACGGCGTCATCGGGTCTCTCGCGCAGCGGTGGAATCTCTATCTGAATCACGTTCAGCCTGTAGAAAAGGTCCTGTCGGAAGCGCCCTTCCTTCACCGCGGCCTCGAGATCGACGTTCGTGGCGGCGATGAGGCGCACGTTGCTCTTGCGCGTCGCGTAGTCGCCGACCCGCTCGTACTCCCTGTCCTGGACGAACCGCAGGAGCTTCGGCTGGATCGAGAGCGGGAGATCCCCGATTTCGTCGAGAAAGAGCGTGCCTCCCTCGCACGCGGCGATGCGTCCCGGGTTGTCGCGAACGGCGCCGGTGAAAGCTCCCTTGACGTGGCCGAAGAGCTCGCTCTCGAGAAGCTCCATTGAGAACGACGGGCATGACACGATGCCGAGCGGCATTTCCGCGCGCGTGCTCCACGAGTGTATGGCGCGGGCGAGGGCGGTCTTGCCCGTCCCGCTCTCGCCTCGAAGCAGGATCGTCGCGTCGGACGGCGCCGCTTGGCGCGCCAGCTCGACGGCCCTCAGCATCGCGGGACTCGCGCTCGTGAAATCGATCTCGGGGTGAGACCGTCCGAGGTCGTCCTGGAGCGCCGCCACCCGCTGCTCGAGGGTTCGCATCTCGAAGACCTTTCGCACGGCGAGCTCGATCTGGGCCGGCGTGAAGGGCTTCGGGACGTAGTCCGCGGCGCCGCGCCTCATTGCCTCGACGGCAGTGTCGATCGAAGCGTACGCGGTGATAACGACGATCTTGAGCCCCGGAGCGGAGGCCAGCAGCGCGGGGATGAGATCGAGGCCGTCGTCCGTACCGAGCCGCAGGTCGACGAACGCGGGCTCGAAGGGCCTTCGCGAGGCCTCGGCCGCCGCGTCCTTGAAGTTGCTTACGGCGACGACGTCGTGCCCCTGCGCCTCGAGGTAGGAGGCGAGCATCTTGCGGATGTTGATCTCGTCATCCACGACGAGGATATGCAGCGCGGCGAGAGTGACCGTTGGAGCTCCTTTCAACTAGGCGAATTGGCCTCCATCATACTGTTTCCAAACGGGAAAAGCAATTGATCCGAGCAGGATATGGCGCATCGGATTCATGGTTGCACGCAAGACATTTCTCTGATATATTACCCCTGATAGGTAAACCGCTGGAGTTACATACTATGAAGAAAAGCGCTTGCCATCATCGATGGACCATGACGAACCTTCACGGGGGATACCTGGTCATCGAGGGCTGCTTCCATTGCCGACACCGGATTTCCTTCTTTTCGCAAGAGCCGGTTCCGCCGATCGATGACTACCAGGAAGGGTCGCATTTCTGGAGCCATCTGGCGGATTATCAGGCTTCTCAGTTCGACTTGAAATGCGAGAAATGCTCGACGGAAGTGCCGCTGAAGGAAATCATGGCCCTGATGCTGTGCGTGAGGTGCAATCCGGAGTGCGGTGTCTATGCAGCGGGCTCGCAGGAGCCGGATCGGCAGACCTGGGTCTATGTGGCTCTCTGCTCCGATACATCCCATACCACCGAGAAATGCATCCCTTCCGAGAGTCTCAACGCTTTGAATGAGTATCTCAACAATGGGATTGAGGATCCCGCCAAGAGAATCGCCGTTGTTCCCTGCAGCTTGCGCAAGTTTGTGGATACGTGTCAGGGGATCGTACTGGCGGACGTCGGTTTGACCGAGCTCTATTAGGTAGCTTCAAGGGAAAAGGAAAGGCGAACGATGAAGGTATCCGAACTGACCCAAAAAACGACTCTCAAGGCATTCAATGAAGGCACCGACAAGGAAATCAAGGGAATCTACATTTCCGACATGGTCAGCGATATCATCGGCATCAAAGAAGGACATCTGTTGATAACCCTGCAAACGCACAAGAACCTGATCGCCGCCGCCAACCTCGTCGACGTGGCGGCCATCGTGTTTTCACGGAACAAGATTCCGGCGGATGACGTGGTCGCCCTGGCCAACAAAGCCGGAATCAGATTGCTGGGCTTCGACGGAGACACCTGGAGTCTGGCCAAGAAAATCTGCGAGATCGGTATCTGGTAAGGAGGGACGAAGCCGGCCTCTCCCCTTCGATTCGCGGGAGAGACCGGACATGCGGCCCGAGCGGCGCGTTTTTCTTGTCCGGACACGCAATGAAAGAAGCCATCGAATGTCCAGCGGCGGCGTTTCGGCGATTCGACAGGAATTCAAAGGCGAACGAGAAGATCTCATTCCCGTCCTGCAGCGAATGCAGGACCTCGAGGGCTTTCTGCGTCCGGAGACCATCCGCGGCATCGCCCGATGGCTGAAGATGTCCGAGAACGAGATATACGGAGTCGCGACGTTCTATGCCCAGTTCCGATTCCACCCTCCGGGCGAGCACCACATCAAGATCTGTCTGGGAACGGCCTGCCACGTGAAGGGCGGGGAGCAGATTCTGCTGACGGCCCAGACGCGCTTGAACATCAACACGGGAGAGACGACCGCCGACGGGAAATACGATCTCGACCGGGTAGCCTGCCTGGGCTGCTGCGCTCTTGCTCCCGTCGTGGCCTTCGACGATAGAATCCACAGTCAGATGTCGGTCCTGAAAATCCAAGAGATCCTCGATGAACACAAAGGCGATTGACGAGCGCCGCCGAAAGGCGGAAACAAAGTGGGAAGCTCTCGGCCGGAGTCCGATCCCGTTCATCTACATCGGCGCCGGTTCCTGCGGGCTGGCGGCGGGGGCGGCCGACACGCAGAAGGCCGTCGAGGAATAC
>JBGPBA010000216.1:0-3584 GCA_041481005.1 Candidatus Krumholzibacteriia bacterium
CGAGGAGCTCGAGGACTTCGACGTTGAAAGTCTCTTCACGCGGCCCGTGTCCGGCGCGACGCGGAGCGATCTCGGCACGGAGCGCGTCTCGTCCCCGGCCGGGTCGTTCCTCTGCAGCGTCGTCGAGTACTCGTCCACCGACAAGCGAAAGGTGACCCTGGGCGGCGTGGAAGCCGAGCGCGTCGACACCGAGACGAGCCGCGTCTGGCTCACGAAGGACGTCCCATTCTGGGGGCTCGCCCGGAGCAGGGTCGAGCGGACGAGCCGGACGAGCGTCGGCGCGGGCTCCCCGGGCGCCGCGGCGCCGAAAACGACGCTCACGGAATCGATTATCCTCTCGTATCGGAGGCCCCGCCCGCGCGGCTGACCCGCCCGTTTTCGATTGCCAACACCCCCGCGAGAACGTATTTTTCCTTGGTACAGGTCAACGGTGCCAGGGGAGGAGTATCGACACGATGCGCATATTCACCGCCTTTTCGATGATGCTTTTCGCATTCGCCTTCGCGGGTTCGCTTGCCGCTGCCTCTCTTTCATACGACGAGCTCACTCCCGCGGCGATCGTTATATCCGATCACCATCTCGACACATGGAAGCACGTCCGGGACATCGCCGAGCGAAACGGCGCCCGCGGCCTCATGATGTTTCCTCCGGACGTGGTATACGGCCGCTTCGAGGGAACGGTCGACCGGTCGCTCTACGCCGGGCTTCCCGTGGCGTTCGCCTTTTCATCGGACGAGCTCGCGGGCGCGGGTCTCGCCCCTATGCTCGCGCACGTCGTCGGGCAGCTCTTCGATTACCGACAGGTGCTCGCGAGCGCGCCCCCCGCGGCTGAGGAGGCGCCCATCGAAGACGTGGTGCTCAGGGTGCCGCCCGAGATCGTCCGCGCGACGACGCCGGCGGGGCCGAGGCGCGGTTCCCCGCACCAGCTCGCGGATCGCGGCATCAGCCAGAACTCGGAGTTCCTGATCGGGAGCGTCTGCCTCAACATCGTATTTCCCGAGAGCGCCGGGAACGAGGAGAACTGGACCGATCAGCAGATCCAGGACGCGCTCTCGGCTCTCAGCCTCGGTCTCACGCAGTATCAGCAGCGCGCGCTCTGGACCGATTTGAGCTTCACGATAAATTCGATCAAAGGCGTTCCCGTCACGATGGAGCCGATCGACGGCAACATGAACACCGATCCGATATGGATCGGCGAGGCGCTGCGCAACATCGGGTATCAGGGCGGATCGTTCGGCGGGACGCATGCCCTCAACAACGCGATGCGGCAGAAGTACGGCACCGACTGGGCGTACACTTCCTATGTCGTCAACATGACCGCTCTGGATAATAGCCTCTCCGCTAACTGCTGGGGCGGCGCCGGGTACGTCGCGTACTCGTATCTCGGCGGCCCCTACATGGTCATTCCGTACCCCGCGTGCAGGTACGGCTACGGGCTCGGTTTCGGCCGCGTGTTCATCCATGAGATGAGCCACGGCTTCTGGGCGCTCGACGAGTACGCCTCCGCGCAGACGGCGTGCAACACGAAGACCGGTTACCTCGCCGTCCCGACGATGAATACGCTGTACATGGCGTGCATAGAGACGGTGCCGTGCATCATGCAGACCGCGCCGGCCCCCATCACGACGGCCCCCATCTGCGAATACACGATGGGGCAAGTGGGCCTCTGGGACAACGGCAACTCGATTCCGCTCATTTTCAACAAGGCGCCGTCGATCGAGTTCCTGAACACGCTCCCCGGGACGGTCGATACGCTGCTGCCCGATTGGCTCGCGGAATATGAGATCGAGATGAATGTCAAGAACGATGCGGTTCCCAACCTGAACCCGCAGCAGGCTCCCGAGGAGCGCATGGACGTGGCTCCGTACATCAGGAGCTGCGAGGTCTCCATCCAGGGAGCGCCGTACCTGAGCCTTGCCGCGAGCGACGGCTCCTGGGACGACGCGGACGAGTACGTGATATACCGGCCACAGCTCGCGCCGGGGCTCAACAATCTCCACTTCCTCGTGAAGAACCGCGTGTATATCTCGACGAGCGTCGACAAGAAAATATACGTGTTCGGCATGAAGTACTACTACGTCGCGGCGGCGGCCGATGCGAAATCGATTCAATTGAGCTTCGTCACCTCGGGCGTGACCTTCGGGTCGGTGTTCGATCTCCTCCGCACGGACGCCACCGCGGGCACTGGCGAGAAGCTCATCGCGAGCATTGCGTCCCTGCCCGACAACCCCGATCAACCCAGACAATCGTACAGCTATGCCGACACCAACGTGATCGCGGGCCACGACTACCACTACCGGCTCCTCGCCCGCTTCACGGTTCACTTCAGAGGGCAGGACATGCCCTTCCAGGTTTCATCGGGCACGATCGAGGAAACCGCGCTCATCCCCCTCACCGGTCTCATATCGCGCATCGTGCCGAATCCCGTCAGCGGCGCGAACGCGATCGCGAGGTTCACCGTCGACATTCCGGAGACGTTCCGCGGCGTCGGCGACTCGCCGGGTACGACCGCCTCGGGACGCCGCAGCTCTCTCTCGACGGAGATCAGGACGCCGATCGAGGTCTCGGTCTACAACGTGCTCGGCGTGAAGATTCGAACTGTCTTCCAGGACGCGGTCTTCGGAGGCTTCAGGCTTTTCCAATGGGATGGAACCGATTCGAGTGGAAAACGCGTTCCCACCGGCGTATACTTCGTCAACGTCAAGGCCGGAAGCCAAAAGGACACGAGGAAGATCATTCTTCTTCGGTAGACACGTTCGCTTCCGAGGAGCCTCTTCTTGGAAGCCCGGTTTTTGACGTATGGCACATAGGGCACTCTCGAATTTTTTCGCAAACGAACTTGACAGTTGCCTGAGGAGGTGGTATAAAGCCACCATATATTGTATGGTCTGCCGCATCAGGCTACAGTATACGGTAGAGCTATGAAGCAGTTATCCGTGACAAGGGGGGAGTTGGACATGACAAGAGTGGTCAAGGAGGATATACTACTTCAGAAGGACAAGAGCTACGTGAAGTTCCACAGGCTGCTGGTGAAGGCCGAGGCGGAGGGAAGGCTCGACGGAAAGTTTCAATGTCCGGTGTGCGGCATGCGGTTTCTCTCACCGAAGGAAGCCGATGAATGCTGCCGGATCGTTTCCCAGTAAACGCAGGTGCTCGGGTGAAAGTGAGGGCTTCGTGATGGGAGGTTCTCGTGTGACGCAACGCAAAGTGAAGACGAAGAAGGCCAGCGGGAGAACCATAGAGCAGTACTGCTCGGTGTGCAAGAAGAAGTTCCAAATGCCGGTCGTCGAGGAAGCGGATAACCACGACGTGATCTGGCTCAACTGTCCGGGCTGTCGCGGATATCTGCCCCACATGATCAATCAGGAAGAGATCGAGGACGGTGACGAGGGCGAAAAGGAAGAGGCGCAGAGAGGCTCGGAGAACCTCGCCATCGAAGATCTCTCCACGGACGACGCCCGCGAGTACCACGAGACCGAGGAATACAAGGTGGGCGAGGTCATCTACCACCGTTCATGGAACGACTACGGAAAAGTGGTCGGGAAGGAGACCCTCTCGGGGAACCGCAAGACGATCGTCGTCCA
>JBGPBA010000217.1:0-3563 GCA_041481005.1 Candidatus Krumholzibacteriia bacterium
GCGATCATCGCGGCGACCGCCCATACGAGCCCCGTCAGCCCGTCGACGATTCCGACGAGGACGAGCGCGATGAGGCCGGGGGGAGTTTTGGCCCTTTCCGCGATCATGAAGGCGAGCCCGCACGCCGTGAGAGCGACGCCCGAGCCGAGGAGATACAGCGGAATCCGCGCTCGGTTCTTATTCATGTACGCTCTCCCATGCGCCGCCCCGCGCCCGCCGGGCGCCGCGCGCGGCTGGTGTATTCTACGTTTTCTGTTCCTTCTTCTTCGCCGCCGGGAACAGGATATTGTTGAGAATCAGTCGATAGCCCGGCGAATTCGGATAGAGGCTGAGGTCCGTCGGCGGATCGCCGACGAGGTGCTGGTAATCCTCGGGGTCGTGCCCTCCGAGAAACGTGAACGTGCCCATCCCGAAATTGCCGTGAATGTACCGCGCCTCGTTTCCATCCTTGACCTCGCCGAGGATGAGCACCTTTTTCTTCACGAGGCTCTTGTTGAACGACGTCGTCTGCCCCATGAAGCCCTTGACGACCGACACGTGGTCCTGGACGAGCATCGTCGGCACGGGATCGTATTTCGCCGAGAACTCGAAGAGGGTGAAGTAATCGTTCGTCTCGCCGCGCAGGGCGGCTTCCGAGGTCATGTCGATGTCGGAGAACTCGTAGACCAACGGGTCGAGGATGAGCTTGAAGTTCTCGAAGGCGAGGCACTTGCCGTAATCGAGGAGCTTCTGGCAGTTCGGCGTCGTTCCGTCATGATCGTATTCGCGCGGGACGATGTCGATCCCTTCCGCGGCGAGCGCGATGTCGAACGAGTCGGTGGCGGAGCACATGGCGAAGAGAAAACCGCCCGCGCGGACGTACTCGCGGATCGCGCGGGCGACCGCCTTCTTCTCCTCCGAGACCTTCTTATACCCGAGCGCCGCGGCGATCTTCTCGTTGATCATCTGCTCCTGGATGTACCAGTCGGCGTTCCGGAACCCGCCGTAGAACTTCCCGTACTGCCCCGTGAAATCCTCATGATGGAGGTGGAGCCAGTCGTACTTGTCGAGCTCGCCGGCGAGCACCTCCTGGTCGTAGACGATCTTGTACGGGATGCCCGCGTAGTCGAGGGCGAGCATCACGGCGTCGTCCCACGGCAGTTTGTTGGGCGGGGCGTACACGGCGATCGCGGGCGCCTTCTCGAGGAGCTCGACGTCGGCATTGCTCTGCTCGATCTCCTGCATGATAGCAGCGATCTGCGCCCCGTCGACCCGCTCGAGACGGACGTTTCTGACCTGCGCCTCCATCGAGAACGCCGACTGCTCCGGGATGAGGAAGGAGCCCCCGCGGTAGTTGAGGAGCCACTTGACGTTCTCTCCCTTGGTGAGAATGAAGTAGGCGAGCCCGTACGCCTTGAGGTGATTCGTCTGGGTGAGGTCCATGGGAACCAGGTACTCGGCGCACGCCGGCGCAACCGCAAAGAGCACGACCGCGAGGGCCGCGGCGGCAGCTATCGTCCATCTCGCCACGAAGCGCTTCATTATCTCTTGCCCTTCTTCCCGGCGCCCGCATCGGCGGGGGCCGTGCCGGGAGGTCGCGCGTCCGCCGGAACCGTGCCGGCGGCAGCCGCCTTCCCAAGGGTAATATACTTCTCGCGCACCCGTTCGAGAAACGCGTAGTCGGGATACCGCTCCATGATGACGCCGTAGTCCTTGATCGCCTCGGCGGGGCTCTTCCGCCGCGCCATGTCGGCGATGCGCTCGAGCGAGCGCGGGGCGAGCGCATCGAGCGGAAATCTCTCCGCGACGCGCGTGTAATCGGCGACGGCGGCATCTGCGCGCCCGCGGGCCGCCTCGATATCGGCCGTCATGAACGCGGCGCGGGCCCCGAGCTTCGACTGCGGAAAACGATCCTCGAGCGCCGCGAGCGAATCGAGCGCCCCCGCGTACTCGCCTCGCTCGCTCAAGAGCGCCGCCGACCGATAGAGGTCGAGGGCCCCCGTGTCATCGCCGAGCCCCTCCTTCACGGCGATCGCCGTCTCGAGGGCGTCATTCGCCCACGGGCTCTCCGGGTGCTGCTCGGCGAGGGCCGAGAGTGCGCTCACGGCGGCGGCGTAGTCGCCCGTGAGAAACTTCAATCGCCCGAGACCGTATCGGCCGAGAACGGCGAGCGTCGAGTCGTTCGAGGAGGCGAGCTTCCGCAGCCCCTTCTCGGCCCGGCCCCAATCGCCGCACGCGAGCAGCGCCCGCACGCGGAGCCCTTCGGCCTCGGGCGCGAAACGCGGGCTCAGCCAGACGACCGCATCGAGCTCGGCGAGGGCGTCGTTCGGCTTGTGGAGATCCTCGAAGAGGACGCGCGCCTTGAAGAGTGCCGCCTCCTCCCGGTACGGGGCGCCCTGACGGTGCTTCATCGCCTGGTCGGCGAGCGCGATCGCCTCGCTCGCGAGCCGCCCCGCCTCGGGCCCGCCGCGAAGCGCGGCCTCCCTGTCGCTCGCGGCCGTCATGAGCATGACGGAAGGGGCGAGGAACGAGCCCGGATAATCCGCGAGAAAACGGCCGAGCGCGTCTCGATAGAACGAGGCGCGGTTCTCGTCTTCGGCGGCGCGGCCCGTCCGCCCCCACAGCTGAAGCATCGAGTAGAAAACCCCTTCGGGGATCTTCCGCGCCTTCGGCCCGAAGAGCTCCTCGCCCGCCTCCCGGTACTTGCCGCCGTTCACGAGGAGTATCGATCTGAGGTAGCGCAGCCGCTCGCCCCCCGAGCGCTGCGCGCCGATGAGCGAATCGGCTATGACGAGGAGCCGCTCGGGCTTCTTCGACTCGCCGAAAATTTCGACGGCCGGAGTCCCGACGATTCCCGCCGATGCGTCCTCGCCTTCGCCGGCGAGCAGGAGCGCGTCGCGGAAGGCATCCTCCTCGCGACCCATCACCCGTTCGAGGTGAACGATCTCGAGGGTGAAGCTCACGCGGTACTCTTTGATCGCGAGCCCCTCGCGGAGCGTTGCGACGGCCTCGGGATAGAGGCCCGCCTCTTGCTCGAGCTTCGCGACGGTTCCGTAATAGGCGCCGGAGCGCGTGTCGCCGCCGAGAGCGCGCCGCCAGGCCGCGATCGCTTTGTCCTTCTCCCCCATGTCCATGTATGCGAGCCCGAGATCTCGTATGCACGAGAAACGGTCGGGCTGCTTGGCGAGGATCTGCTCGAGGAGGGCGGCCGCTTCTTTGGGCCGGCCCCCCTTGAGATAGCAGCCGGCGAGCATTTCGGGGGCCTCGGCGATCTGGGGGAACTGAGCGATCACATTCTCGAGAATCAGGATCGCATCGCCGTACTCCTCGGCCTCCATGTCGGCCGCGGCGCGCTGCATCTCGACCCGGGGATTCGAATGCCGTGATCCTATCGGCCTCGCCTTCTCGGGTTCGGGCTGCCGTGGATTGCCGGGCCTCACGACCGGAAGAGCCGGGATCGTATCTCGCTCTCGCTCCTGGGCTCGGACGCCGGAGCCGAGGCAGAGCACCGCCGCCGCGATCACCGCGAGGCCGAGCAAGGCGGCTGCTGCCCCGGACGCCGAAGCGTTAGCTATCCTGCGACA
>JBGPBA010000218.1:0-3562 GCA_041481005.1 Candidatus Krumholzibacteriia bacterium
CTCTGTCTTCGGGCTCTCTCCCTGGCGCATGCGGTACGAATCCGAGCACGACGCTCTCGACCTTGGGGGGCGGCGTGAACGATCCGGGGCGGACCTTGAGCACTCTATTCATTATAAAGTAAGTCCGGAGAAAAATCGACAATATACCGCACTTCCTCTCGCCCGGCGCGGTCAGTATCCGATCGCCGACCTCCCTCTGAACCATGAGCACGGCCTCGCGGCAGAGCTTCGCGCGCGCGAGGTCGAGGAGGATCGTGCTCGTAAGATTATAAGGAATATTGCCCGCGACCTTGTAAGACCGCTCGCCCCGCCGGAGCGCTTCGTCGTCGAAGACGACCGCCCGAATGTCGGCGTAGAGGATCTCGACGTTCGGAAGGTCGCGGCATTTCTCGCGCAGAAGCTCGACGAGCTCCGCGTCGATCTCGTACGCGACGATTGTCGCTCCCGATTCGGCGAGCGGGATCGTGAGGGCCCCGCGGCCGGAACCGATCTCGAAGATGAGGTCGCCCGGGGCGGGGTGGAGAGCGCCGGCGATCTTTCGGGCCACCGCTTCCGTCGCGAGAAAGTTCTGCCCGAGACTCTTCTTGGCGCGGGGCACGGTTCGCGTTCCTTTCGACTGAGCCTCCAGGCGACGGGTCAGTCCTCGTGCCGCGTGAGGTGGTACCTTCTCACGCGGAACTTCGCCTTCGGGATCGAGGCCACGAGCTTCCGGCACGCCTCGACGTCGACCTCGGGGTGATCGAGGACGGTCACGGTGCACTCCATTCTCGAGGCGGCGGCGCGCCTGATGAAGTCAAGGACGGCCGCGAACGCCTTCTCCCCGGCGTCGGGGCGGCACAGATGCACGTACGAGCCCGCGTCGTGCGCATTGAGGCTGATCGAGACCCCGTCGAAGACTTCGGCGAGCTCGGGGACGATGTCTCGTCTGTTGACCATGTTCCCCTGGCCGTTCGTGTCGAGCCTGATCGGGAGGCCAAGCCCGCGAAGAGCGAGCGCGGCCTCGAGAATCTCAGCTTCCCTGCAGGTCGGCTCGCCGTACCCGCAGAAGACGATCTCCCGGCCGGGGCGCGGCCCGCCGGGCGGCCGGCCCGGGCCCGATGCGCCGGGCAACCCGCCTGGCCCCTGCCCGCCTCGAGGCGCGTCTGCGCGCGGCCCGCTCCCCGCCGCGAGCCTCTCCACCGCGCTTATCATATCTTGAACGCTCGGGTCGGAGGCAAGGTTGAGATTGTACCCGTAAAGAAGATTATCGCGCCTGTAGCGAAGACAGAAGGCGCAGTCATTCGTGCAGGAGCGCGTGACGTTCACATAGATGTTCTCCTTGAGCGTGTAAGCGATCGCCGGCGGTACGCGCTCCCCGTGGAGAAGACGCCGATAGTTGACTTCTGCGGCCCGCTCGACGTCGGCGGGGTCGACGCCTCGCAGCGCGGCGAGCTTGTCGCGGACGAGACCGACGTGAGCGGGCTCGTTTCGCTTGCCGCGATAGGGCTCGGGCGGCAGATAGGGGCAGTCGGTCTCGAGAATGAATGCCGAGGACGGGAGCCTCGACGCCGTCTCCGGAAGCCGCGAGCTCTTGTACGTCAGAGGCCCCCCGATCCCGATGAGAAAACCGAGCTCGAGCACCTCGTCCGCCTCGGCGAGGCCTCCCGGGAAGGCGTGGAAGATGCCCCCGACCTCGGCTGCCCCTTCCTCGCGAAGGATCGTCATGACGTCGGGGAAGGCCTCGCGGCAGTGCACGATGATCGGCTTCTTGAAGTAGAGGGCGATCCCGATCTGGCGCCTGAACACGTCGCGCTGCTTGTCCCGCGGGGAAAGGTCGCGGTAATAATCGAGCCCCATCTCCCCCACAGCGAGGATCTTCTTCCGGAGAAGCGTTTCCTTGAGCCTTTTCTCGAGGTCTTCGCTCCAGTCGCCGGCGTGATGCGGGTGGATGCCGAGCGCCCCGAAAACCTCGGGATAGCGCTCCGTGACGGCGATCGTTCGGCCCAAGGAGCCCGGATCGTAGCCGACGTTGAGCATCTCGCCCACGCCCGCGGCCCGGGCGCGCGCGACGACCTCGTCGCGGTCGTCCTTGAACTGGTCCATGTCGAGATGAACGTGGGAATCTATGAGCATCGGGAGATCAACCCCTCAGAGGCCCTGCTTGCCAGGCGCTTCCGCGCGGGTCCTGTCGCCGATTGCGCCCCGCGGGGCCTGTCGCCGACTGCACCCCGTCCGTGCTCGCTTGCGCTGCGCGCGGGCGGGGGCCCCGTCGGCGCCACCCGCGGGTGCTCATAACCCCGCCTCATCCACCGAGGAGCTCGGCGCTTTCCACTTTGATGCGCGGGAAAAGGGGCGACGGCGAGACGAGACCGCTCGCCCCGGCGGACTTCTCCGGCAGACCCTCGAAACCGATCTTCTCGACGTGAAGCTGCTTGAGCATCTCGCCCATCTTTCCCGGCATGAACGGATAGAGCACGACGCCCGTGACCCTGAGAACGGCGAGGAGCTCGCGGAAGGTCTCCTCGAGCTCGCCGCGCTTCGCCGGATCCTTCGCCAGGTCCCAGGGCCGGCGCTCCTCGATGAAGCGGTTCGCCCGCTGAATAACCGACCAGTACGCTCCGAGGGCGCGCGAGAAATCCATCCGGTCCATTCCCTCGCGGTACGCCTCGAGGGAGCGCACGAGCTCGGCGTAGAGATCGTGCCCGGCGCCGAGCGGCTTCTCCTCGACCGTCCCGCCGAAGTACTTGCTGATCATGACGAGGGTGCGGCTGAAGAGGTTCCCGACGTCGTTCGCGAGATCGGCATTGTACCGGTTGAGGAGGACGTCCACCGAGATGTCTCCGTCCCGGTCGAATGGAACCTCCCGAATGAGGAGGTAGCGGAGCGCATCGGCCCCGAAGGCCCCCGCCATCTTCGTCGGATCGATGACGTTGCCGAGCGTCTTGCTCATCTTCTCGCCCCCGAGCGAGATGAAGCCGTGCGCGAAAACGGAGCGCGGCGGCTCGACGCCGCCGGCCATGAGCATCGCGGGCCAGATGATGCAGTGGAACCTCGTGATATCCTTGCCGATAACGTGGACGTCGGCGGGCCAGTAGCGGTCGAAGAGCGAGGTGTCCGGCCCCCCGAAGCCGAGCGCCGATATGTAGTTGGTGAGCGCGTCGAACCAGACGTAGACGACGTGCGTCTCATCGATCGGAAGCGGAATGCCCCACGCCTTGCCGAAGCGCGAGATCGAGACGTCCTCGAGCCCGCCCTTGATGACGTTGATGACTTCATTGAATCGGATTTGTGGCTGCACGAAGCTCGGATTCGCCTCGAAGAATTTCAGCAGAGGCTCCTGGAACCTGGAAAGAGCGAAGAAGTAATTCTCCTCGCTGATGTGTTTCGGCGCCTGCTTGTGGCGCGGGCACAGGCCGTCGACGAGATCCTTCTCGGCGATGAACTCCTCGCACGACTCGCAGTAGAAGCCCTCGTACTTGCCCTTGAAGATGTAACCGTTTCGGTGGATCCGCTCGAAGAGCTCCCGCACGCCGCGGGCGTGCCGCTCCTCGGTCGTGTGGATGAAATCGTCGTACGAGATATC
>JBGPBA010000219.1:0-3559 GCA_041481005.1 Candidatus Krumholzibacteriia bacterium
ACGCAATGACGAGCGACAACGTATCCTTCATCTCAAGCCTCCTTGTATTCTCGGCTCGCCGACTGTGACTCGAATCCTATCGAGCGCGAGGTCGAGCCTTAAAGGTACCACTTTCCAGGCAACATGCAATATCGAAAACGCGCGCCCCGACGCTCGCGAGGCGCTCCGCCCCGCGAGCGATCGAGGTCGACTCATTCCTCCGGGTGAAACGCGAAGGACGCGTGAGACCCGCGTCAGTAAGAGGTCCCGAACCGGCGGTTGACGATGTTTGCGAACTTCGATCCGAAGGTATAGGAAAGACCGATGTTGAAGCTGTAATTGTAGGACGACGCCATCTCCTGAAGACCCAGCAGAATCTGCTCGTCCGTCAAGCCCCCCCGCGGCCTGTCGATCTCGTCATGGACCCTCGCGTAACTGCCGCTGACATCAAAGGTGAAGCCGTTGAACAGCTCGACGCTCACCCCGAGCGACGCTCGTAACCGGTACTTGCTCGCGTCATGCAGATAATGCGAGGCCTCGACAGCGCCCCCGAGCGTGCCCCAGTTCTTCTTCACGTCGAGGTTGATCGCGAGATTCTCATTGAAAAGGTTCTCGGAGGTCTTATTGAAAATGGTCACCTCGTGATAGACCGCATTGATGTACCGAAGGGTATAGAGAAATCTGAACTCCTTCGTCGTGATCTCGGCGTAGGGGAACACGTCGTACTCGACGGCGGGGGCGACCGAGAACAGCGTCTTCTCCCTGCCGTACGATGAGCCGGTAACGGACCCGTATCCCCCCGCGGACCAGTGATCGCCGAGGCTCTTGACGACGGTCGCATCGAAATCGTTGTAGCGCCTGATGTAGGTGAGCACCTTCGAGGGAAGGCTCATCCGCGTTTGCGAGTAGGACGTGGACCCGGAGATCGACGCCTTGAGCGCCGGGGTCACCCGCCGCGCGGAAAGGTAGCCGTTCAGCGAGCTGTTCTTATCGTTCTCGTTGCCGCTCAGGTAGCCGCTCGTGCTGACGCTGAAATGCCAATAGTCCCACGGGTCGAACAGATCGGTGGGACCGGCTCGATACCGGTAGTAGATCACGATGCCGCTCGCGAGCGGCGAGCGCGCCACGTACCTCATCATTCCCATCTTGAGAACGTTGATGAGGCCCGTGCGGCGCACCTCTTCGGATTCGGTCGGCCTCGATACGTACCTGAGCGTGTCGTTCATCCCGGCGAAGCTTTTCTGCCCGGTGAAATGCGCGGTGTACTCGGTTCCGCCGATCGCCGTCGAGAGCGACGTCACCATGATGTGGACATCGGCGTCGAGCCTGTCGCGGACGTAGTTCACGAAGGGCATGCGCGTCTTGACGTAGTCCTGATCGATGGGCACGTCGAGGAACACCCTCACCGCGTGCTCTTGCAGCGTCGTATCGGGGGCGGTCGTCTGAGCGCGCAGGCCGCCGGAAGCGATCAACATTGAAAGAGCGATAAGGAGGACGTAGAGAGAGCGCCGAGCGGCAGCGCCGAGAGGGAACGCGACGAGTCTTCGCTGAATCAAACCGACCCCCCAGAAGAACAGGCCCGACGCCCGGAAGCGCCTCACGGTATGAACCGGCGGCGGACCGTGCCAACAGTGGAACTTTAGCGAATCGAATCGGATTGGTACAGCGGAAAAGTCCCCGCCGCGCTCTCATCTCGCCCGACGAGGACCGCCCCGGCTCAGTACCACTTGAAAATCTTCAGCCCCAGGTAGAAGAGCGCAAACCCCATCGCGGCGAGGACGAGCGCCGGGAGCGCCACCTGCGCGAGCCCCGCGCCCTCATTGAACACGCTCCTCATCGAGTCGGCGAGCAGCGTGAGTGGAAGGGCCTTCACGAACGGTATCGACCACGAGGGAAAATGGTGATAGCTGAAGAAAACTCCCGAGAGAAGCGTCATCGGAAAAGTGAGAGCATTGATGACGCCGTTGCCGACGCGCGGATTGTTCGTGCGAGAGGACGTGAAAATCGCGAGCCCGGCGAAGGCCATGTTCCCGGCGAGGAAAACGAGAAGGAGCGCCGCCGGGTTCCCCTGGATCTTCACCCCGAAGTACCAGGCGACGAAGACGTAGAGCGCGATGAACTCGAGCCCGTTCACGATGAGCCTCGTGACGAAGTGGGAGAACAGGAAGACCGTCTTTCGAAGCGGGGTCGCCGCCATTCTCCGCATAAGCTTTTTCATGCGGATTTCGATGAGCGCCCAACCGATCCCCCAGAGGGCCGAGCTCATGATCCCCATCGCGAGGAGCCCCGGAACGAGGAAATCGATGTAGCGCGTCCCCTGGACCTGGAGCGCGACGACCTTCCCTCGATCGGGTGAGCCGCCCCTGTCCGCGAGGGCTCGCTCCATGAGGAGGTAGGTCATCTGCGCCTCGCCGTTGCGCGGATCGAAGGAGTAGATGATGCCGCCGAAACCAGAGCGCTCGACGAACATCGATATCCTCCCCTCCTTGAGGGCGAGGATCGCCTGCTCCCTCGAAAGCGTCACGAACTCGATCGGCGCTCGATTCGCGGGAACCTTCGCAAAGCGCGACTGAGGGGCCCGGGTAAATGCCTCCTCCGTGACCCCGCGCTCGACCCTCTCGATCCACGGGCGCCAGGACTCCATCGCTTGGCCGGGCTCCGAGATGATTCCAACGCTCGGCGAGGTTCCCCCGCTCGAGCCGATCGCTATGCCGAGGAGCCACGAAAGACCGATCGGGATCACAAACGCCCACCAGATGAGATCGGGCTCTCTGAAGACCTCCTTGAACTGAAGGGTGACGAGGCTCCTGAATGACCTATTCATGGAGATGCCTGCCCGTGAGCGAGATGAAGAGATCGTCGAGGTTCATCTTCCGGCATTCGAGGAGCTTGAGCTTCGCCTCTTCCCTCCCGACCGCCTCGAGAAATGGCGGGAGGGCCGCGACGATGTCCTTTACGTGCAAGTGCCCCTTGTTCCCGTTCGCGTCCCAGACGAGATCGATCGCGCCCTCGATCTTCGTGAGAAACCCGGCCTCTCTGGGGACCTCGAAAGAGAATGAAATAACTTCTCTATCTCCGTATTTTGAAAGCAATTGCGAAAGCGTTCCTTCGTCGAGTATCTTCCCCTTGTCCATGATGACGATGTAGTCGCACAGGTGCTCCGCCTCTTCCATATAGTGCGTCGTGAGGATCATCGATGTGTTCTTCTTCTTGAGGTCGGCGAGTATGTCCCACAGCTCGCGACGCGCGACGGGATCGAGCCCGGTCGTCGGCTCGTCGAGGATGAGTATCTCGGGGTCGTTGAGAAGGGCAATGCCGAGGGTGAGCTTTTGGCGCATTCCATGAGAGAGGTTCATGACGAAGCTCTTCTTCTTTTCCTCGAGCCGCACGAGCCCGAGGATGCGCGGAGTCACCTGCTTGCCGAGCCCGAAGAAGCTCGCAAAAAGATCGAGCGTCTCCTCGACGGTGAGCTTGTCGATGAAATTGGTTTCCTGAAGAGAGATGCCCATGATGCCGCGCAGATACTTCTCATCGGTCTTCCAGCTCTTGTCGAGGATTCTGATCTCCCCCGCGTCGGGCT
>JBGPBA010000220.1:0-3557 GCA_041481005.1 Candidatus Krumholzibacteriia bacterium
CGCAATCCCCGGGAATGCCGGCGGATTGAAGTGGCTCAGGCCGAATAGAACTCCGGCCAGGATGAAGGCGAGCAGCCCCCCCATATTTCGCTCGAAAATTCGTTGAATGAAACCGCGGAAGAGGAGCTCCTCGGTCACCGCGGCCACGAGCACGATGCCGAGGGCGACGAGGAAAAAGGACAGCGGCCCTTTGGGCTTGATTGACAGAATGAAGCTGATATAATCGGTGCCTTGGGGCCACCTTTTCTCGAAGATGCTCGAGAACGCGTCAATTGGAATGATCGCCGATCCGGCGAGTACGACCGAGAGCCCGAGCGTTCGGAGCCGCGGGAGGGTTAGCCTGAACTCGTGCAGGAAGCTGAAGGCGGATCGCTGCGAGAGAAGATAGAAGGGCACCAGGATCGAAAGGACGCCCGGCAGCACGAGCGAAAGAATAATCTGCTTTTTGTAATAGAAAAACCCGGCCAGGGAATAGTCCATGAGGAGGCAGGCGGCGGCGTAGAAGAGAAGGAGATAGTTGTTGATTCTGTCGAAGATACCGAGATTCGGCGGGCGGAGTGCCGCGCCAGGCTGCATATCGTTCCCTGGATAATCCATCGCTGAAGTATATCGGCGGGGCGCCGCCGGAGGCAAGGAGAAAGGCTCTTGTGATAAAGCTCATCATTTTCGATCTCGACAACACCCTCACCGACTTCGTCAAGATGAAGGATGCCTCGATCGAGGCGGCGGTCGAGGGGATGATTGATGCGGGACTCATGTTCCCTCCGGATCGCATCAAGGAGGAAATCCACCGGATTTACTCCGAGGAGGGGATCGAGTACCAGAAGGTATTCAATACGCTTCTCACGAACCTCACCGGCTCGGTCGACTACAAGATCCTCGCCGCGGGCATCGTCTCGTACCGGCGGGCTCGCGAAGCGGCGCTCGTGCTCTACCCGCACGTCAAGCTCACCCTCATCCATCTCCTCGGGCGGGGGCTCAAGCTCGCCGTGGTCTCGGACGCGCCGCGGCAGGAGGCGTGGATGAGGCTCTGCTACCTCCAGCTCCATCATATGTTCGACGTCGTCATCACATTCGAGGATACGGGCGAGTACAAGCCGAGCCCGGCGCCCTTCCGCAAGGTGCTCGAGCGGATGGGGATCGAGCCGGGGGAGGCGCTCATGGTGGGCGATTGGCCGGAGCGGGACATCGTCGGCGCCTCGGAGATCGGGATCAAGACCGTGTTCGCGCGCTATGGCGACACCTTCGGCACGAAGGCGTCGGGCGCCGACTACGAAATCGAGGACGCGTACGACCTCATCGCCATCGTCGACGAGCTCAACCGGAGAGCCTCTCGGAAGGGAACACGAAAATGCACATCGTAACGGGCGAAGAGATGCGCCGCATCGACGAGGCGACAATCAGCCGCTTCGCCACGGGGATCGCGCTCATGGAGCGAGCCGGCCAGCGGGTGTTCGAGGCGATCACGACCGCGTTCCCCGAGACGGAGACGCTCACCGTTTCCATCTTCCTCGGCCGCGGGAACAACGCGGGCGACGGGCTCGTCGTCGCGCGGCTGCTGGCCGAGCGGGGCGCCAAGGTGATCCTCCACTACCTCCATCGTCCGGAGGATTTCTCGCCCGACGCGGCGAAGAACTCCGCGAGGCTCGCCGCGCTCCGTAACGACAAGAGAATCGTCGAGAAACACCTCTACCTCGCCGGCTCGCGGGAATCGGTCGAGCTCTCCCTCGAGGAGAGCGACCTTCTCGTCGACGCGCTTCTCGGCACCGGACTCGACAAGAACGTACGGGCGGAGTACGAGGCCGTCATCGACGTCATGAACTCGAGCGACGTGCCGATCGTCGCGGTGGATGTCCCATCGGGCATCAACGCCACGACCGGCGAGATGATGGGAAACGCGGTCGTCGCCGACATGACGGTGACCATGGGGCTCCCCAAGGTCGGCTGCCTTTTCTATCCGGGGAAGGGGTGCACGGGGGAGCTCTCGGTCGGCGACATCGGCATCCCGCAGGAGGTCATCGCCGAGCAGCATCTCTGGCGCTACGCGATCGATTTCGAGCAGGCGCTCGAGGATATGCCTCACCACGAGCCGACGGCGCACAAATTCGCGAGAGGCTCGCTGCTGCTCATCGCGGGGAGCCGGCGGTATGCCGGGGCCGCGCACCTTGCCGCCGTGTCGGCGCTCAGGTCCGGCTGCGGCATAGTCTACTGCGCGGGGCCCGAGTCGATACGGACGGTCATTCAGTCGTCCGCGCCCGAGGTGATCTTCGTGGCGCTCCCCGAGACCGACGAGGGGTCGATCGCGTGGGAGGCATCCGGGCGGATATTCAAGGATATTCGCTTCAATGCCGTCGCCGTCGGGCCGGGCCTCACGACGGATCCCGAAACGGTGAAATTCGTCGGGCACGTTCTCGAGCGCTGCCCGACGCCCCTTCTCATCGACGCCGACGGGCTGAACGCCCTCGAGGGGGAGTACGAGAGGGTCATGAAGGCCTCGAAGGGAAGGGAGATCCTCGTGTCCCCCCACTCGGGCGAGCTCAAGCGCCTCACGGGGAAGGAAGCACCGGAGCTTCCCGGCGAGCGCCTCGACTTTCTGCGGCTCCTCGTCGCGGGCACCGGGGTCACCATGATCCATAAGGGCGCCCCGACCGTCATCGTACATCCGGACGGGCGCGCGGATATCAATGCGCACGGTCATCCCGGGCAGGCGACGGCGGGGAGCGGGGACGTTCTCACCGGGGCGATCGGGGGGTTCCTCGCGCAGGGGTGCGGGGCGGCGAGCGCGGCCCGGCTCGGCGTCTATCTCCATTCGAGGGCGGCCGAGATCGCGGCGTGCACGGTCGGGGAGCGGGGGATGATCGCCGGCGACTGCATGAACTCGCTGCCCCTCGCCCTCGATGAGCTCGCGTAAAATGAAAGAGCATGAGGTCATAGAGAGGCTCCGGCGGGCATTCCCCCGAAGCGGCATTGGGGACGATACGGCGGTTCTCGCCGGGCTCGGGGCGCTCGGTGGGCGGGGCACGGCGGGTTGGGGGGCTGGCGCGGCGCGCGGCGGGCGCGGCGAGGGTGTCGTGGGCCGCGCTGCAGGGCGCGCCGCAGGCGGCGCCGATCTACTCTTCGCCTCCGACGCCATTGTCGAGGGAGTGCATTTCAGGCGGGAGACCTCGACCCTGAGCCAGGCCATCCAGAAGCTCGTCACATCAAATGTCTCCGACATATACGCAATGGGAGGCAATCCCGCGGCGATCGTTCTCAGCGCGGCGCTCGCTCCCGGAACAACCTCGCACGACCTCGACCAGATAATCGACGGGCTCAAGAAGGCCTGCGACGCATATGGCGTGAGGCTCGCGGGCGGGGATACCGTTTCGAGCCCGGGAGGCCTTTTCTTCGACGTCGCGATCGTGGGCACGGTCTCGCACGGGTGTGCCGTCATGCGCTCGGGCGCGAGGCCCGGCGACAGCATCGTGCTCTTCGGCGAGGTCGGGGCCTCGCTCGCGGGGCTCTCGATCGTGTCGGCGCTCGCGGGGAAACGGGCCGGAAAGAAGATTCCTTTTCCG
>JBGPBA010000221.1:0-3533 GCA_041481005.1 Candidatus Krumholzibacteriia bacterium
GCTGATCGCGCCGGGGCCGGCGAGCAGCGGAATCGCGAGCGGCACGACCGCGATGTGGTCCTTCCCGTGCGCCTCTTCATCCTCGCTGTCGGTGTGCTTCGCCGCGCTCTCCCTCGCGTGCATCATGGCAATCGACATCAGAAGCAGCAGTATCCCCCCGCCCACGCGGAACGAGGCGATGTTGATCCCGAAGAGCTTGAGTATCCATGCCCCGACGAGACATGAGATGACGAGAATGATCGAGACGGAAAGGGACGTCACGTAGGCGGTGTGCCTGCGTTCCTGCTCGGTGAACTCAGCCGTGAGGCTCACGAATATGGGAATGGCCCCGATCGGATCGATGATGACGATGAGGGCGATGATGATCTGAATGTACTCGCTCCACGGGAGCACCGGGTCACCTCCGACGTCGACGCCGCGATCCTAGCGCCCATCGCTGCGGCGCGGGGCCTGTCGTCGATTGCGCCCCGTCCGTGCTCGCTTGCGCTGCGCGCGGGCGGGGGCCCCATCGGCGCCACCCGCGCGCTACGCGATCCGCGCGAGCCCCTGGTCGAGGTCGGCGATGATCTCTTCGCCCGCCTCGATCCCTACCGATATTCGCACGAGGCCGTCGGTGATCCCGCCCTCGCGCCGGGCGGCGGGGCCCATCGACGCGTGCGTCATCGATGCGGGGTGCTCGATGAGCGTCTCGACGCCCCCGAGGCTCACGGCCAGCGTGCACAGGCCGAGCGAGTTCATGAGCGTCCGCCCCGCCTCGAGGCCTCCCTTGAGCTCGAAGCTCACCACGCCCCCTCCTCCCCGCATCTGCCGCTTCGAGAGCTCGTGCTGCGGGTGGGACGGAAGCCACGGGTACGAGACCCGGGCGACCTTCGGATGTCCCTCGAGAAAGCGCGCCACCGCCTCGGCGTTCCGGCAGTGCCGCTCCATGCGAACGGCGAGCGTTCGAATCCCTCGCAGTACGAGGAATGAGTTGAACGGATCGATGACGCCGCCGACCTGGTTCAGTACCTTGCGGAAATCCGCGTACTCCTCAGGCGTCTTGACGACGATCATACCCCCCACGACGTCCGCGTGGCCGTTGAGGAATTTGGTCATGGAATGAACGACGACGTCGGCGCCGTGGGCGAGCGGCTGCTGGAGAACCGGGCTCATGAATGTGCTGTCGACGACGAGCTTCGCGCCGTGTGCATGGGAGACGCGCGCGATTGCGGCGATGTCGCTCACGGCGAGCGTCGGGTTGCCCGGGGTCTCGATGAAGACAAGCTTCGTCGTTTTCCTCAAGGCGCCCGGCACGGCGGCGGGATCGGAGGTATCGACGAATGTCGCCTCGACACCGAAGCGCGAGAGCACCGTCTCAAGGAGCGTGCGCGTCGGTCCATAGACGAACGCCGACGAAACGACGTGATCGCCCGCCCGGAGCGTCGCGGCGAAGGTCGTGTGAATCGCCGCCATCCCGGAGGCGCAGCCGAGCCCGCCGGAACCCCCCTCGAGGGTCGCAACAGCGCGTTCAAGCGCCTGAATCGTCGGGTTGGCCATCCGGGTGTAGATGTACCCTTCCACCTTCCCCGCGAAAAGCGCGGCTCCATGATCGACGTCCTTGAAGGCGAAGGTCGAAACCTGGTAGATCGGCGGGACGATGGCGCCGGTCTCGTCCTTCTTGAAGCCCGCGTGCACGCACTGCGTGTCACGGTGGCGCTTGCGAATGTCCTCCATGCCGCGAACCCCTTTCATGCAAAAGCGCAGGGGCAAATATGCACCGAAAATTCGCTCCTTACAACCGGTTTCTCCCGCCCGCGAGGAGGATTCCCGCGTACGCGATGAGAAGCGGCTCGAGCGGCGCGCGGAGCCTGATCTCGAACCCCGAGAAAACGACGAGAATCGCGATATAGACGAGTACCGGGAGCGCCGACTTCCCGTGCTCTTTTCGATAGTACCTCGCGAGCCCGATGAAGCCCAGCAGCATGATGGCCACGAAGCAGTATCTTCCGAACGCGCTCTGTTCGGGCATGATGGCGCCGCTCCAGCCGCCACCCCCCGCGATCGGACCGCGCGTGACGACCTCGTTCGCGCTGTC
The DNA here is from genome assembly GCA_041481005.1 of Candidatus Krumholzibacteriia bacterium. GTDB lineage: Bacteria > Krumholzibacteriota > Krumholzibacteriia > Krumholzibacteriales > Krumholzibacteriaceae > SSS58A. Next base: position 2,075 of record JBGPBA010000221.1, read on the forward strand.
GTAGATGGCGCCTACCGTGCCCCAACCGCTCCTCGGATCTATGTTCCAAAGACTCACGTGGAACATCCCGGGCTGATAGACCGGCTCGATCCGATGAGTCTTGACGGCGATGCCGATCGTATAAGGGGCGAGGACCGCGATGAGAACGAGGACGAAGAGCAGTCGTCGCTTCGCTGCGAGAAGGGCGCCCGGGACGAGCCAAAGGAGCTCGGGCTCAAGAAGGATCCCGAGCCCCGTCAGAACCGCCGAGACGGCCGATCCCGCCCGATCGGCAAGACGGCCGGCTCCCCCCGCCATGAGAAGCGCGACGAGCATGACGACAAGCCATTCGCTCCGCGCCCCGAGACCGTATCCGATGAAGCCCGGGTAGACCGCGCTCATGCCGGCCGCGACGTATCCGGCCCATCGGCCGCCGAGCCGCGACGCCGCCGCGTACATCGGGAGAACGATGAGAGAGCCGAGCACCGACTGGACGACCGACAATGCGCGATCGCCGTTCGCGTGAAAGATTGCGTAGACGGAACGAAAGAAGAGGGGATAGAGGGGCGCCGTGTCGCCGCCGAAACCGCCCTGACGGGCAAGCTCTCTCCTCAAGAAAACGTCCAGGAAATCCGAAAGCGGCCGGTACGCGAGGGAAAGACGAAGGCGAAGCCCGAGCGCGACGAGGAATATGATCGACACGATGACCGCGTCGCGCGCGCGAGACGAACCGCCGAGGCGCGCGTCGGGCGCCGAGTCGACGGCGGTCTCGTCCGGGCCGCGGGCCGCCCGCCATACGAGGAACGAGGCGAAGATGATGAAGACGGGCTCGATGAGAAGTCGGTACCTGAATTTGAAGATGGAGAAGAGAATAACGAGGACAAGGTAGCTGAGCGCCGGAAGCGCGAGCATCCTCGTCCTCTTCCCATAGAGCCGCGCCAAGCCGACGAAGCCCAGCAGCATGAACGGGATGTACGCGTAGTCCATGACGTACGCGACGTTGTCGGAGATGCGGGACAGCTCGGACGTCGAGTCCGACTCCGCCTCCGAGGCTCCTCCGAGGAGAGCGGACGAGCTTCCCGTCTCGCTCAGGAGCGGCCTCATGACGAATACGTCCCAGCCCCGAGAGAACACGACTGTTCCCTTGTTGTATACGTTCCCGACGACCCTCCACTCGTCTTTGCGGATATTGTCCCACGCAGCCTTGATGTATACCTTGCTCGCGAGGGTGTCGCTGCCAAGCTCCGTGTCTTTCGGGTTGATATACCCGCTCCCGTTGAGCGTCGGGTAGTACGTTTCGTAAAGGGCCACGGCGGCTCTGTGAACGGTCTTGCCCTGGGCGAGCTCATAGATCGCATAAGGCGCGACGACGAGGGCGAGTGCCGCGACAAAGAGGAGCTTCTTCTTGAGGCCGAGAAAAACCCCCGGCGCGAAGAAGAGAACGACCGGCCTGAAAGCGCAGGCGAGCAGGATGGTCGCC
>JBGPBA010000222.1:0-3523 GCA_041481005.1 Candidatus Krumholzibacteriia bacterium
ATGTCCTCGAGCCTTTTTCCGCTCTCGAGGAATGCCGAAAGCTGCTCCTTGAGAACGGGTCCCCGGGGCGGCGCCGTCGCGACGGCTCCACCCGGGACGAGGCACGACAAGAGTATCGCGATAGCGGGGAAGAAAACCCCCCACATGGCAGCTTCTCCCTTCATGATGCTACAATGGATACTTGAACACGACGATGCAAGTCAAGAAACAGTTTAGTATTGACAGCTTCTGGAAACGCATCCTTAATAACCCCCAACAGAGGAAAGGAGACGGGGATGGCATTCGAAAACGTGCTCGTTGAGAAAGCCGATCGTGTCGGTCGCGTGACGATCGATCGCCCGACGAAGCTGAACGCCCTCAACATAAAGACCGTGAATGAGCTCATCGAGGCCTTTACGCGGATGAAACAGGATGACGAGGTCGCGGTGGTGATTCTCACGGGCTCGGGTGATAAGTCGTTTGCCGCGGGAGCCGACATCGGCGAGCTCCTCAAGCTCGAGCCTCTCGAGGGCATGGCGTTCGCGACGCGCGGGCAGGGACTCGGCAACCTCATCGAGAATCTCGGAAAACCCGTCATCGCGGCGATCAACGGCTTCGCGCTCGGCGGCGGGTGCGAGCTCGCGATGGCGTGCACGCTCCGGATCGCCGTCGACAAGGCCCGTCTCGGCCAGCCCGAGATCAACCTCGGGACGATACCCGGCTACGGAGGGACGCAGCGCATCGCACGGCTCATCCCGCGGGGGATCGCTATGGAGATCGTGACGACCGGAAGGATTCTCACCGCCCAGGAGGCGCTCGCGCTCGGGCTCGTGAACAAGGTCGTCCCCCAGGCGGAGCTCGCGAAGGCGGTCGACGAGATGGCGAAGCTGCTGCTCTCGAAGCCGCCATTCGCCCTCAAAGCGTGCATGGAAACGGTGCTCCACGGCACCGAGGAAACGTTCGAGGACGGGCTCAGACTCGAGGCGTCGCTCTTTGCCATGACGTGCGGAACGGATGATATGAAGGAGGGGATGACCGCCTTCCTCGAGAAGAGGGAAGCACGGTTCAAGGGACGATGAGCCGGCGCCGCCTGTCGGGCGGGGCGGGGAAGCCGTGGCAGAGCTCTTGCTTGAAACTGTTTGGAAATGGGCGCCGCGGATATTAAGATAAAAGGCAGCCCGGACGTAGAATTTCTTAATCCGCCGGGCTCTATTCTAATTTGTTTTCCGCGTGGAAGTTACGCGTTCCGTAATGAAGCGAGAGTGGCGGAACTGGCAGACGCGCTGGACTTAGGATCCAGTGAGGAGACTCGTGGGGGTTCAAATCCCCCCTCTCGCACAAGGCTAAAATCGCAGCTAGGTGAGTGATTTCTATTCGCCCTTTTGACGTGGGGGAGTGATGGCAAGGAAATTCGAAGACAACGAGATTAGCGTCCAGATCACCGACGCCGAACACTGCACAAAGGACATCTGCGTCGAGATCGCGCCCGATCGCTTCAAGAGCGAGAGAGAGCGAGTGCTGCGAGAGATGATCAAGGAGGTAGCGCTCCCCGGTTTCCGAAAGGGTAAGGTGCCGGCGGACGTCGTCGAGAAGCGCTTTTCGGAAGAGATACACAGCGAGGCGATCAAGAGCCTTCTCCCGCTCGCCTACGAGCACGTCGTGACGAGCCAGGGGCTCGAGCCGATCGCCGACCCCCATTTTCACGACGTGAAGGCGGAGGAGGGACGCCCCGTCAGCTTTCGGATCCATATCGAGGTCGTGCCGAACCTCGCCATCGGCGACTACCGGGGTATCAAGGTCGAGAAGAATGAGGTGGCCGTCACGGAGGAGGAGATCGACGAGGTCGTCAAGAGTCTCCAACAGCGCGCCGCCGACTACGAGAAGGTTGAACGTCCCGCCGCCGCGGGGGACGTCGTCGTTCTCGATTTCGGCCCGGTCGCAGGCGACGGCACGGTGGACGAGGCGAAGCGCGTGAAGAGCTACCCCGTCCAGCTCGGCGCCGGGCAGATATTCCCCGAGTTCGAGCAGGCGGTCACGGGGAAAGCCCTCGAGGAGACCGGCAGCGTCGAGATCCAGTACCCGCTCGACTACAAGCCCGAGCGGCTCGCGGGACGGAAGGTCGGCTACAAGTTCGTCGTGCGGGAGGTGCGCGAGCGGAAGGTGCCCGAGGTGAACGATGCCTTCGCCGAGAAAGTCGACTCCCGGTTCAAAACGCTCAACGACCTGCGCGCCGACGTCCGCGTGCGGCTCACGGGGGAGAAGGAGAAAGAAGAGGAGCGCCGGCGCGAGGAGCGGGCCGTCGACCTCATTCTCGATCGCAACGCCTTTGACGTGCCGGGGAGCATGCGTGATCGGTTCAAGGAGGAGCTCGTGAAGGAGGATGAGGAGCGGCGCCGCGCGGTCGGCGTCGGGCCCGAGGAGGACGAGGAGCGAAAGAAGCAGATTGCGGAGCTCTTCGACCGCGTCGCCGTGAGAAACATCAAGCGCTACTTCCTTTTCGAGCACATCGCCGAGAAGGAGCGGATAGAGGTCACGAGCGCCGAGGTCGACGCCGAGCTTCAGAAGATCGCCGAGGAGAGCGGGGAGTCCCTCGAGGAGATCAAGAAGGTCCTCCAGGAGGACCGGGACCGGCTGTCGAACCTCAAGCACAGGATCTTCGAGCGCAAGATTTTCGAGATTATCCTCGGCCGGGCCGAGGCCGCGTAGAGAGTCGTTCCACAGGAAGGATGCCGATGAGAAAGAACATATACTCCGCGTACATTCCGATTCCGTACGTCATCGAAACGAGGGGGCGTGAGGAGCGCGCCTACGACATCTACTCGCGCCTGCTCAAGGACCGGATCGTCTTTATCGGGACGGCCATCGAGGATACACTCGCCAACAGCGTCATCGCCCAGCTCCTCTTCCTCGAGGCCGAGGATCCGACGAGGGATATTTACATTTACATCAACAGCCCCGGCGGGATCGTCTCGGCGGGGCTCGCGATCTACGACACGATGCAGTACATCTCGTGCGACGTGGCGACGATCTGCATGGGGCAGGCGGCGAGCATGGCCGCGATCATTCTCGCCGCGGGAAGGCCGAACAAGCGCTCGGCCCTTCCTCACGCGCGCGTCATGATCCACCAGCCGTCCGGCGGCTCGCAGGGACAGGCGACGACCCTCGAGATCTACACGAAGGAGATCGTCACCCTGCGGAACAAGCTGAACGAGATCCTCGGGAAGCACACGCATCAGCCGATCAAGCGGATCGCGAAGGACACCGACCGGGATTTCTTCATGTCGGCGGAGGAGGCCAAGGAATACGGCCTCATCGATAACGTCCTGCTCTCGAAGGGCGATCTGAAAAAGGCGGGGACCTGAGCGAGGCACCGGCCCGGGGCGCCCCCGATTTATTGAGCATCGGGCCGGGGAAGTTTGTATAATAGGGGTGACCCTTTTCCGGAGGCCGAAGGAAAGATGAAGAAGAAGACGCAGCTGCCGAAAGCGATACGATGCTCCTTCTGCGGCAGGGGGCAAGACGAGGTGGCGAAGCTCGTATCCGG
>JBGPBA010000223.1:0-3519 GCA_041481005.1 Candidatus Krumholzibacteriia bacterium
ATCATCACGTGGAAAGACCAGCGCTCGACGAATCCGAATCCTCCCGACATCTACGCCCAGCGCGTGGATGCCTCGGGTGCCGTTCAGTGGACGATGACGGGAGTCCCCGTTTGCATGGCCGCCAATTATCAGGATTCTCCGAAGATCGTATCGGACGGCGCGGGGGGTGCAATCGTCACTTGGAATGACGGACGGGGCAACCCCGACGGCAGCATCTACGCGCAGAGGCTGAACGCCTCGGGTCAGACGCAGTGGGCGCTGGACGGCATTGCCGTTCTCGCGCCGACGACGGGAGGCAGCGCGCCCCAGATGATTTCCGACGGGGCCGGCGGCGCGATCGTCACGTGGAGCGACAGCCGCAGTGGCAACGCGGACATCTTCGCCCAGCGAATTGATGATTTGGGCGCGGCGCAGTGGACGGCAAACGGCGTGGCGATCTGTTCGGCTCCGGGCTCACAGTACGATCCTCAGCTCGTCTCCGACGGGGCGGGCGGGGCGATCGTCGTCTGGAGCGATTACCGCGATTGGAGCTCCGACATCTATGCACGACGCGTGACCGCAGCCGGCTCCATTCAATGGACGTCCGACGGGGTCGCGATCTGCGTCGGACAATTGGGCGCCCGCTTCACGCCCCAGATCGTCCCTGACGGGACGGGCGGCGCCATTATGACGTGGTACGACGTCCGCGGCGTGAATGCCGATATCGATGCACAGCGCGCGAGCTCGTCCGGCTCGCTCCAGTGGAAGACCAATGGCATCGCGCTCTTCATGCCCGGGAGCCAGGATTTTCAGCAGATCGTTTCCGATGGCGCGGGCGGCGCCATCATCGCCTGGGAAGACTATCGAAATGGTGAATACGACATCTACGCCCAGCGCGTGAACGCGTCGGGCGTCGTTCTGTGGGCGTCGAGGGGCGTCGCCATCTGCACGGAAGGCGGGGACCAAACCACTCCACAAATGGCGCCCGACGGCGCGGGCGGCGCGATCATCGCCTGGCAGGATTACCGCGCCGGGAGCTCGGATGTCTATGCCCAGCGCGTGAACGGTTCGGGAGTCGTTCAGTGGACGAAGGGCGGGGTCGCCGTCTGCACGCAGTCCGGGGACCAGCAGCAGATCCAGATGATTCCCGACGGCGCGGGCGGAGCCGTCATCGGATGGCAGGATTTTCGAGGCGCCGACTCGGATGTCTACGCCCAGCGTCTCAATGCTTCCGGGGTCGCTCAATGGACCGCCGGGGGCGTCGGCGTCTGCACGGCGGCGGGGGCCCAGTATCCGCCTGCAATAGCCCCCGACGGTTCGGGCGGGGCGATCATGACGTGGCGCGACGCACGGACCGATCAAGGCGATATCTACGTCCAGCGGGTGAATGCCGCCGGGGCAGCCCAATGGACGACGGGCGGCGCGGCGCTCTGCACCGCCGCGGGCGGGCAGGGCTATCCATATATCGCCTCGGATGGCGCCGGTGGGGGGATCGTCACGTGGCAGGACGAGCGCGCCGGGGACCGCGACATCTATGCGCGGCGCGTGGACGCTTCGGGCGCGCCCCAATGGACCGCCGATGGTGTCGCGATCTGCACGGCGACGGGCGATCAGCTCGGTTCCCAGCTCGTCTCAGACGGCGCGGGCGGAGCGATCATTACATGGAATGACGTACGCAGCGGCGGCGACTATGACGTCTACGCCCAGCGCGTCATCGCCTCGGGTGCCGTTCAGTGGAGCGCCGACGGAGTCGCTCTCTGCGCGCGGCCGGCGAACCAGGAAGCCCCCACGATCATCTCCGACGGCGCAGGCGGTGCGGTCGTCACGTGGCAGGATTATCGCGATGGGAGCTACGATATCTACGCGCAGAGGGTGAATGCTCTCGGCGGCGCCCAGTGGGCTTCTGACGGCGTTGCCCTCTCTACCGCCGCGGGGAATCAGCAGATTCCGGTTCTCGCCTCCGATGGCGCGAGCGGCGCCATCGTCGCTTGGGGAGACCTGCGCTGCGGCTCTTCGATCGTTTACGCCCAGCGCGTGCGAGGAACGGGGCAGATCGTCGCGACGCTTCTCCGGAGCTATGCCGCCGCGCATCAGGGCTCGGGCATTCGCGTCGAATGGGTCGTTTCGCAGATCGACGCCGGCGCTCGATTCTCCATCACGCGGGCCTCGGCGCCCGACTGGGCGTACGAGGAGCTCGAAGGGACGATCGTCGAACAGACGGCGCTTTCTTTCAGCTTCACGGACGAAACATGTCTCCCGGGCTCCACGTACAAGTATCGCGTGGATCTCGCAGCGCCTGGAGCGGAGCGAAAGACGCTCTTCGAGACGCAGGAGATTGGGATGCCGGCGCTCCCCATGACCCTGTACCAGAACCATCCGAACCCGTTCAATCCTCGAACGGTGCTCCGGTTCTATCTCCCGGAGGCTCGGAACGTCACGCTCGACGTCTATGATGTATCGGGCAAGCGTGTGGCGAGGCTCGCCAAGGGAATGATGGAGAAGGGATACCACGACGTGACGTGGGACGGACGGAACAGCTCGGGGACGCTCTGCGCGTCGGGAGTCTATTTCAGCAGGCTGAATGCCGGGAAGGCTGCAGCGAGCCGCAAGATGCTGCTTTTGAGATGATGCGCTCGCGGGAGCAAGGAGATTGAGCGATGTGCGAATTCTGCATCAAGCACGGCGAAGGGAAGAAGTGGTATCTCGAGGCGAAGAACTACTCGGACGACCTCCTCGATGACATTCACAGACGCCGGTTCATCGAGAACTTCCTCTCGAAGCCCGAGGAGCTCGCAAAGGAAGCGGAGGATCTCGATCGGCTCGATAAGGCGCCGCGATTCATTCGCGATATCATTAAGCGCGTCGTCAACAGGCGGAATAAGAAGATACATTACGGGCAGGTGGTGCCGATCGAGGAGATCGAGAAGGTCTTCGGATTCGTGAACGCGGTCGTTCGCGTGCCCTGCATCTGCCGCCACGTCACACTGGGGCAGGAGAAACGGTACTGTTACGGGATCAGCATCGAGCCAGGCGGAGGCAAGTACTTCGACTTGATGCGGAAGCTCGAGACGAGCTACCTTTACGGGCCGAGCAACCTCGGGCTCGAGAGCCTGAGCCGCGAGGAGGCCGTTCGCTCGATCCGCGGCCTCGAGCAGGAGGGGCTCTGCCACACGATATGGAGCTTCCACACGCCGTTCATCGGGGCCGTCTGCAACTGTGACCGCTCCGACTGCATCGCCATGCGCGCCACGGTGACGCATGCGATGCCCGTCATGTTCCGCGCCGAATACGTCGGGGAGGTCGATCACGAGGCCTGCATCGGCTGTCGCGAGTGCATGCGCATGTGCCAGTTCGGGGCGATCGGCTACAGCGCGGGGACCGGCAAGGCCGCTATCGACCAGAGATTCTGTTACGGATGCGGCGTGTGCCGTTCGGCGTGCGCGCAGGGCGCCATCCGGCTCGAGGAGCGCGAGAAGGCACCCGCCGCGGCGAATCTATGGTAATGCTGCGCGGCCGGGACGCCGCGCGAGCTCGCCAGGG
>JBGPBA010000224.1:0-3518 GCA_041481005.1 Candidatus Krumholzibacteriia bacterium
AAGCTTCTCGTGCGTTCGATAGATCTTCGCGATCGTTTTCTCGCCTTTCTTGCGGGGGCACTCCTCGCAGAGCGCACGGTCTCCCGCCCCGATGACCGACCCCTTCTTCGGAAGCATGTCGTCCCAGACGAGCCCGAGCGCCGAGTAGATCTGGAGCGATGCCGGCGGACATCCAGGGATGTAGTAATCGACGTCAACGACCTGATCGAGGGTTTTCACGGTGTTGTAGAACCGCGGCAGACCAAGCTGCTCGCCCCCCGCGTCCGAGCGCTCAAAAGGGATCGTCCCCTCCTTATTCACCGTCGATTCGCACTCGACATAGACGCGTTTCAAGATCTCCTCGCGAGTGTACATGTTCGCGAGCCCGGGGACGCCGCCGACATGCGCGCATGCGCCGAGGGCGATCATTGCTTTCGTCTTCCGCCGAAGGAGCCTCGCAATTTCTTCGTTCTCCGAATTCCGCACGCCGCCGCTGAAAAGCACCGCGTCGAGGTACCCGTCCTTCATGCCCCAAACGTCGTCGTACTTGAAATCCATCGCCAACGGCCAGAGGTGGATATCCAGCTTATCGGCAATCTCGAGTATCTTCTCATGCGTATCGAGAATGGCAACGTCGCATCCGCCGCACGCCGCGCCCCAATAGATTCCAACCTGAAGCTTCATCGCTCCTCTCCTGTCCCGTGGATTTCGTGTCCCTCGTGAATCATGACGTCATGCTCCATGCTGCGCCTGAGGGAATCCTTGAAATTCATGGGGCCGAGGTTTCTCACCTGCTCCGTAAATTCGTTGACGACGTTGGCAAAACGCTCTCCCTCGGAGGCAGCGATCCATTCGAGTCTCAGTCGCCCAGCATCGATCCCGTATTCCGGGAGGATTCTCTTGAGGAGCAGATACCGCCGGAGCGCCTTGTAGTTCCCCTCCTGATAATGACAGTCCCCCGGATGGCAGCCGGCGATGAGCACCCCATCCGCTCCCTCGGTGAACGCCTTAACCACGAACGTCGGATCGACTCGCCCGCTGCACATTACCCGGATGGATCGTATGTTCGGCGCGTACTTGATACGCGCCGTCCCCGCGAGATCGGCGCCCGTATACGAGCACCAATTGCACAAGAACCCGACGATCTTCGGTTCAAAACTCATCGCAGTATCCCTTCAATCTCCGAAATGATCTGGCGGTCGGTGAAATGACGGGCCGTGATGACTCCTTGCGGGCATGCGGCCGCGCACGTCCCACATCCCTTGCACAGCGCCGCATTTATAGCCGAAATCTTCTTCCCCTCATCGAAGGTTATCGCCCCGAACGAACAGAGCGCGTTGCATATCCGGCATCCCGAGCAGCGATCTTCGTCGATGACCGCGGTCGCGGCCTCGACCTCGACCTCCTTCCGATCGATGAGCGACAACACCTCCGCCGCCGCGGCCGCACCCTGCGCCACAGTATCGGGGATGTCCTTCGGCCCCTGGCACGCGCCGGCGATAAACACCCCGTCGGTCGTTGTCGATACTGGAGCAAGCTTCGGGTGTTTCTCGATAAAGAATCCGTCACGCCCGAGACTGCACGAGAATATCCGCGATACCTCCTTCGCGTCCGACCGGGCCTCCATCGCGGGGCAGAGAATCGCCATGTCGACCGGGATGCGCCGTACCATTCCCAGGAGAGTGTCCTCCACTCGAATCACGAGTCTCCCCTCTTCACCCGCCCCAATGGGAAGCTGAGAGATCTCCCCCACTTTGCCCCGCACAAACCGGACATCCTCCCTCAGAAGCCGATCATAGAATTCCTCGTATCCTTTCCCGAAACATCTCAGATCGATATAGAAGTTGAACACCTCCGCATGGGTCTTCTCTTTGATGAGATGGGCATACTTCAGAGCGTACATGCAACAGACCCGCGAGCAGTATTCATGGTACTTCTCATCCCTGCTCCCGACGCAGTGCACGATCCCGACGGCCGCCGGGGTCTTTCCGTTCGCCAGCAAAATCCGTCCGCCCGTCGGCCCGGACGCGCAATTGAGATGCTCGAACTCGAGGGCCGTGATCACGTTCTTGAACCGACCATAGCCGTACTGAGTCATCGCCGACGAGTCGAACAGATCGAATCCGGTCGCGAGAATGATGTTCCCGACGTCGACGTCCACCAACTCTTCCTTCATCTCGTAATCGATGGCGTCTCGGTCGCACACCTCCGCGCAATGTCCACACGCGCCCGTCTGGAAGTGAATGCAGAGATCGGTCCGGATGTACGGGGCGTTGGGAACAGCCTGCAGGAACGGAACGGTGATGGCCTTCGCGGGCCCGAGAGACAACTCGTCATGCGCGATCTCCCGCCCTTCCATGTCCTCCACCTTGATCACTCCCGTCGGGCAGACAAGGGCGCACGCGCCGCAGGCGATGCAATCGTTCGTGGGACGATCGTACGGGCTCGAAACATGCCTCCCGAGCCCTCTCCCCGCAAACGATATGGCGGCTTTCCCGACGACCTCCGCGCATACTCGGACGCAAAGCCCGCACAGAATGCATTCTTCTTCCTGCTTCTCGAGCCGCACCGTGTCAACGCCGTACGCCAGCGCTAGCTCCTGAAGGACTTTCACCTTGGAGCATCGTGCAAGAAGCATTTCGACGACCATCCGTCGAATCCTCCTGACCTTTTCGTTATCCGAGAAGACCTTTATCCCTTCCCAGACGGCGTAATTGCAGGCGGTGACGATACGTCGCTTCCCATTGGGGAATTCGACCTCCACGGAACAGATCCGGCACGCCGCGTAGGGTTCGACGAGCGGACTGTAGCAGAGAGTCGGGATATGCACTCCCGCGACCTTCGCGGCATCGAGAATCGTCGATTGCTCCGGCACGGAGACTCGACGGCCATCGATCTCGAGGGCAATGAGCTTTGCGTCCTCGGCTTTCCGGGTGGTCACCCTTATCAACTCCTCGCTACTGCGTCGAACTTACACACGTCATGACAGATCCCGCACTTGATGCACTCGGTCGCCCTGATCGAGTGCGTTTCCTTGCTGCTTCCGTCGATGCAACGCGCGGGACAGTTCTTCGCGCACAACGTACAGCCCGTGCATGCGTTCGCATCGATCGAATAGGATATGAGCGCCTTGCACACCCCCGCCGGGCACCTCTTCTCCCTGATGTGCGCCTCGTATTCAGACCTGAAATACTTCAGCGTGCTCAAGACCGGATTGGGCGCCTGGGTGCCGAGCGCGCAGAGCGACGCTTCCGCGATCGTCTCAGCGAGCTCCTCGAGAAGCACGAGATCATTCTCCGTCCCCGCACCGTTCGTTATTCTCTCCAGGATGCTCAGCATGTGCCTGATTCCCTCGCGGCACGGAACGCATTTTCCGCACGATTCTTCCTTGAGAAAGCTCAGAAAATACTTCGCGACGTCGACCATGCAGTCGCCCTCGTCCATGACGATCATGCCGCCCGATCCCATCATCGAGCCCGCCTCGGTCAGCCGGTCGAAATCCACGGGGAGATCGATAAGGTTGAATGACCCCCGCTTCC
>JBGPBA010000225.1:0-3517 GCA_041481005.1 Candidatus Krumholzibacteriia bacterium
GTTCACCTTGGTGCCGCTCGCGAAACGGTTTAGGCCGTCCAGGTTCACGATCTGGTACTCGGTCTTGAATATGTTGACGAAGCCGCGCTTCGGCACGCGCCGCTGGAGCGGCATCTGGCCGCCCTCGAACCAGGAAGGGATCTTGCCGCCCGAGCGCGCCTTCTGCCCCTTCGTGCCGCGCGTGGCGGTGCTCCCGTGCCCGGAACCGGGACCGCAGCCGATGCGCTTGCTCTTCTTGACCGCGCCCTTGGCGGGCCTGACGTCGCTCAGCTTCATGTTGACTCGCTCCTTGCGCTTCCCTTTTCGATGACCGTGATCCCCGGCCCTTTCTTCTCGACCGTGGTGATGTCGCTTTCCTCGATTTCCTCCCAGACCACGAGGTGGCGCACCTTCTGGAGCATGCCCCTGATCTGCGGAGTATCCTTTTGGTACAGCGTCCGGTAGTTCTTCCTGAAGCCAAGAGCCTCCATGACGGGACGATGCTTCCCGTTCAGGGAGTTGATGATGCTCTTGACCTGCGTTATCTTCAGCATTTTGGCCATTTCAATTCCTCGCTCCCGGCTCCGGCGCGAGCGCGAACGCTCATTCGGAGACCTTGTTCTCTTCCTGCTGTCCGAAGAGCCTCCTGAGGGAAACGCCGCGTCGGTGGGCGACGTCTCGGGCGCTCCGGATGCTTTTCAGGCCCGCCATGGTGGCCTTCACCATATTGTGCGGATTGTTCGAGCCGAGCGACTTGGTCAGGATGTCCTTGATCCCCGCCACCTCGAGGACGGCCCGCACCGCGCCACCGGCGATGACGCCGGTACCGGGGGATGCCGGCTTGAGCAGCACCCGCGACGCCCCGAAGTTCCCGTACGTCTGGTACGGAATCGTGGTGCCGGCCATCGTGATGTGATACATGTCCTTCTTGGCGGCTTCGCTCGCCTTGCGGATGGCGTCCGCGATCTCGTTCGCCTTGCCGAGACCGATCCCGACCTTGCCCATCCCGTCGCCGACTGCCACGAGGGCGTTGAAGCCGAAGCGGCGTCCGCCCTTGACGACCTTCGCGACGCGGTTGATGTGAATCGTCTGCTCGAGATACTCGGGGCCCTCGTCGCCGGCTTCCCTGCGATCCCTCGACTGCCGGCCCCTGCCGTCCCGGGAATCCCTCGAATCGCGGGGATTCCTTCCTTGTCTGTTGTCTGTTCCGTTCACGCTTTCACTCCCACGAATAGTTGGTACTGCCTTCCACAGGCTCCTCGATGCCTCGGGCTCTTTAGAACTCGAGGCCGGCTTCTCGTGCGGCGTTCGCGAGGGCGGCGACCCGCCCGTGATACAAATACCCACCCCGGTCGAACGCGACCGCGGTGACCCCCTTCGCGCGCGCGGCCTCCGCGATCGCCTTGCCGACCGCGATCGAGCGACGCATCTTGGCGCTCACCGGACTGGCCTTCTTTCCCTTGCCCTTGTCCCCCTTCTCGCCCTTTGCGCCTTTCTCGCTCTTCTCGCTCTTCTCGGCCTTCTCCTGCTTTTCGGCGGGCTCCGGCGCCGCCTCGACGGCCGGAAGCTCCATCTTGAGGCTCGACGCGGCGGCGAGGGTCCGACCCGAATCGTCGTCGATGATCTGCGCGTAGATGTGATTGAGGCTCCGGAACACGCAGAGCCGCGGCTTGGCGGAGGTGCCGTGCACCTGTTTGCGCACGCGTTCGTGCCGGCGGATCCTCGCGCGTCTTTTCTCCTGATGTACGTCTCGTTTCACCTTGGCAACTCCCTGATTCGCTGGTGTCGCGCGCGCGGCGGACCGGGTTCCCGTCGACCCGGCATCACGCAGAGCGCGCCGTCATATTACGTGCCAGTGCCGACGGCCGCTTTCCCGGCCTTCCGCCTGACTTGCTCGCCGGCGTACCGGATGCCTTTGCCCTTGTACGGCTCCGGCGGTCTCATCCGCCGGATCTCGGCCGCCGTCTGGCCGATCTTCTCCTTGTCGATCCCGGTGATCGTGATCTTCTTCGGGTCGGGAAGCACGATCGTGACCCCCTCGCGGGGCTCGTAGCGGATCTGGTGCGAGAAGCCGAGGCTCAGCACCAGCGTCGTGCCCTTCAGCTCGGCGCGGTACTCGACTCCCTCGATCTCGAGATTCTTCTGGTAGCCCTTCGAGACGCCGTGAACCATATTGGCGATGAGCGTCCGCGTGAGCCCGTGGAGCGACTTGTGCATCTTCGAATCGCTCGGGCGCTTGACCCGCACGAGCCCCGGCTCGATCTCGACGATCATGTCGGGATGCAGCGCCCGCTCGAGCAGGCCCTTGGGCCCCTTCACCGTGATCACGTTCCCCGCGACGTGCGTCTCGACGTCCGCCGGAACCGGTACCGGATATCTTCCCACTCGTGACATAGCTACCGTCTACCTCCGTCCGCGCCCGGTCGCCGGGAGCGGCTTGCGCCTTCCGTGAGCGCGGGACGATTACCAGATGTGGCAGAGCACCTCTCCGCCGACGCCGTGCTGTCGGCATTCCTTATCGGTCATGAGCCCTTTCGAGGTCGAAATGATGGCCGTGCCGTACCCGCCCATGACGCGCGGGATGCTGTCCTTCGTGACGAACACGCGGCGGCTCGTAAGGCTGACCCTCCGCAGGCCCTCGATCGCGCACGTCTTGTCGTCGTACTTGTAGTAAATGCGGAGCATGCCCTGCTTGTCGTCGTCGATGTACTTCACGTCCTTCAAGTACCCCGTCTCGAGCAAGATCTTGGCGATCTGCGCCTTGATGCGGGACGCGGGCATGTCGACGAACGACTTGCGCGCTTTGATCCCGTTGCGCAGCCGCGTTATCATGTCGGCAATCGGATCGGTCATCATACGGTTCTCACCTCGTCTACGCGTTCACCGAATTGTTACCAGCTCGCCTTGACGACGCCGGGGATCTTCCCCTCGAGGGCGAGCTCGCGGAAACAGATGCGGCAGACGCCGAACTTGCGGAGATACGCCCGCGGACGTCCGCACCTGCTGCACCGAAAATACCCTCTCACCTTGAACTTCGGCGTTCTCTTCGCTTTTGCGATCAAGCACTTCTTCGCCACGCCTGCACGCTCCTCTTCGAAGGATCAGGTCAGCCGCAACGGCATCCCGAGGAGCAGGATGAGCTCCCGGGCCTCTTCGTCGCTCTTCGCCGTCGTTACGATGGTAATGTCCATGCCCATGACCTTGAGAATCTTGTCGTAGTCGATCTCGGGAAATATGATGTGCTCGCGCACGCCGAACGAGTAGTTGCCCCGCCCGTCGAAGCTCCGCGGGTTGAGCCCCCGGAAGTCCCTGATTCGCGGGACCGCGACGTTCACGAGCCGATCGAAGAACTCGTACATCCGGGTGTGTCGCAGCGTCACGTGGCACCCGATCGGCATGCCCTCGCGGAGCTTGAACCCCGCGATGGCCGCCTTCGCGCGCGAGATCGCGGGCCGCTGCCCCGTGATGGCGCCGAGATCCTTCACCGCCGCCTCGAGGAGCTTCGCGTCGGTGATGGCGTCGCCGACGCCCATGTTGA
>JBGPBA010000226.1:0-3505 GCA_041481005.1 Candidatus Krumholzibacteriia bacterium
AACAACGATGACTATTCTTTTCATGATTGCCCCCTTCGAGCTTCCCGAGGGCAATCATAGCACGTTTCCGCCGGTTTTGCCATCTCTGCGGCGGATTACAGTCCGAGAGAAATAACGCGACGCGCCGGGCGTCGCGGGCTCTATTTCGCCTTCTTCTCTTTCGTTACCGGCGCTTTCTCGACCGGCACGGTGATCTCGACACGGCCGATATAAACGCCCTTCTCATTGGCCGACGGAACGTTGAGGAATCTTTCCATTATCGGGCCGGCCGGCTGGTATCCGTGCTCTCCGATCCATGTGAACACCTCATTGTAGGCTTTCGTCATGCCTTCGCCTTCGAATTCTCCGCTGTAGTCGAGCACGGCCATCGTCGTGAATTTCCACGTCTTGAGCTTGAGAGGCTCCTTCACCACTTGCCCGGCCGGCACGCTGAAGCCGATCTCCCATTTGAGCTGTTCCACTGGAGTGGTGCTCGGGTCGTTCCAGTAGACGCCGAAGGGCGTGCCGCCGTAGATCCCCTGCTCCATGGACGTCGCAAAGAGCTTCTCGAATGCGGTCTGGTGCTGAGCGTAGCTCCCCGTCATTTCGAGAGCGCAGTAAACGAACGCCGTGTCGGTTCTGAGCTGGACCTCGGGGGGCTTCGCCGTCTGCGCTCGGGAGGTGTCCGGCCCCGGCGCGAGATTCTCGTTGCAGTCCTGCGCCGACGACGCCATCGCCGACACGGCCACGAGGGTGATCAAAACGAGTAATACGCCTGTCTTTCTCATCTTCTCCTCCTTCGAAAGAGAGTCCGTCGTAAAGACCCCTACATCATCGCTCGGCACGTGCCCTCGCCCCGCGTCCGCCTACTCTTTCCCCCGCAGCCGCTCCCCGATGCTTTGGACGAGCGCCCGGGAACCGACGTAGAGCGCGGTCCTTTGGTGCGGGGATTCGGGCTTGATGTCGAGTATACTGTTCCCCGCCTCGTCGATGGCGATGCCCCCGGCTTCCCTCGCGATGAAGGCGACGACGTCGGCCTCGTAGAGGAGGCGAAGCTTCCCCTTCGGCCGATTCTTTTCGGGCTTCGGATGGTTGACGATCGCCGGGTACAGGAACATCCCGCCATTTGAGAGCAATCGATGGAAGTCTCCCGCGAGCGCCCCCATGTAGCGGAAGGCGTATTTCGATTCATTCTCCTCGATCCAGCGCTGCACCTTCGCGGAATATGTCTTCCGGTTCCCGGCATTGAACGAGAGCTCCCATCCCTTCGGGTCGTCGGGCATCATCAGTCGCTCCGTATTGTCGGGCTTGACATACGTCATCGTTTCGTCGAGGTGGAAGCGAAAGACCCCCGTGTCGGCGAGAGCGAGGGTGAACACGCCCGTCGGGATGAGAAAAATCCCGGCGGCGCGGAGCTCGGAGCCTTTTCGCAGATGGTTGTCTTCGGGTCCCTCGAGATTCCGCTTGGCGACCGCGAACATAAAGCCGACGGGAAGGTTGTGCTTGATGTTGCTCGATCCGTCGAGCGGGTCGTAATAGAAGAAATAGCGACCCTCCTCGTTGAGACGGATCGGGTCGGCCTCCTCTTCGGTGATCGCGCAGATCACCTGGTTCGAGCGCCGCAGATAGTGGAGCACGATCCCGTTCGCGATGTCGTCCATCTCCATCACGTTCTCGCCCTGAACGTTCGTGATCCCCGCTTCGCCCATGAGGTTCTTGAGCGAGCCCGTTTGATAGAAGTACTGGATGTACTTGGCGGCGGTCTGCACCGCCTCGAGAAGCACGAGGAAGTTGTAGGTCCGCTTGTGGCGCTCCTGGTGGTGGAGCATGAAGTCCATGAAGCTTTGTTCAAGTTTCATCGTCAGATCCCCCCACGCGGAGCCCTGCTACCAGAGATGCACCCGCAGGCTGTCGGGCAGATAGAGTTTACTGCCCGGTTTCACGTCGAACGCCGTGTAGAATGCCGGCACGTTCGGAAGAGGCCCGTTCACGCGGAACTTGGCGGGCGAGTGCACGTCGGTCAGGACCTGGCTCGCGAGCTGCTCGGGCCGTATCTGGATCATCCAGCTGAGCGCGTAGCCGAGAAAGAATCGCTGCGTGGGCGTGAAACCGTTTATCTTCACGTCTTTCTGGTAGCTCTCGCTCAGCTTGAATGCATCGTAGCCGAGGAGCAGGCCGCCGAGGTCGGCGAGATTCTCTCCGAGGCTCGCCTTGCCGTTGATGTGCAGGGTGTCCACCACCACCATGGCGTTGTATTGCTTCACGAGCACGTCCGCGCGCGCGTTGAACTCCTTCTCGTCCTCTTTCGTCCACCAGTCGTGGAGGTTCCCGTGCTCGTCGAACTGCCGGCCCTCGTCGTCGAAGCCGTGCGTCATCTCGTGCCCGACGGTGGAGGCGGCCGCATAGCCGTACACGAGGCCGTCGTCCAGGTCCTCATCGCGGAAGCCGGGCACCGTGAACATCCCGGCGGGCAGCACGATCTCGTTGTTGGAGGGATTGTAGTACGCGTTGTACGTTTGCGGCGACATGTCCCACTCGTCGCGATCCACCGGCTTGCCGAGCTTGTTCATCTCGTAGCGGCTCCACCATTGGTTGGCGTGCATCGCGTTCGTTGCGAATGAGGCGCGCGTGATCTCGAGCGCCGAGAAGTCCTTCCACTTGTTCGGGTAGCCGACCTTCTTCCGCAGCATGGCGAGCTTCCGCATGGCGTGCTGCTTCGTGGCGTCGCTCATCCAGTCGAGCTTCTCGATGCGGGCCTTGTACGCGCCGCGCACGTTCTCGACGAGCGTCTCGTAGCGTTTCTTCGCGTTCTCGTTGAAATACTCTTTTACGAACAATTGCCCGAGCGCTTCGCCCATCGCCCGTTCCTCGGCGTCCAGGACCCGCTTCCAGCGAGGGCGCTGCTCCCGTGCCCCGCGAATCGTCGCGCTATAGAATTTGAAATTGGCGTCCACGAAGGGCGTGCTGAGGAACGGGGCGAACGTGCGGACGAGATGAAACGCCATGTAATCCTTCAGCGTTTGCAGGTTCTCCTCGGCGATCACCTTGTCGAGCTCCCGGTAGAACTCGGGCTGCCCGACGATGACGCTGTCGATGCGGCTCACGCCCGTTTCCTTCAGGTAGGCGGGCCACTCGATGTTAGGTCCCAACGAGTGCAGGTTCGTGATCGCCATCTTGTTGTAATTCTTGTACGGATCGCGCAGATCCGCGAGCTTCCGCGAGACCTTCGCGAGCCTCGTCTCGAGCGCCAGAATGGCCGCGGCCTTGTCCTTGGCCTGTACCGTGTCATAGCCCATCAGGGCGAATATCGTCGCGACGTACTTCGGGTATTCGTCTCGGACGTGCGTCGTCCGCGGGTCGGTATTGAAGTAGTAATCGCGGTTGGGCATGCCGAGCCCGCCCTGCCACATATGGTAGGCGTTGGCGTCGCTGTTCTTCTCGTCCTGCGAAACGTCATCGCCATAGAAGACGCGCACCCCGTAGCCGTGCATCCGGGCCGCCTGCGTCATGACCTCCCGAGGCGTCT
>JBGPBA010000227.1:0-3503 GCA_041481005.1 Candidatus Krumholzibacteriia bacterium
CTAGCGCTTTCTTGAAGGCGCGATGAATGACGGATAGGTGGCGCGGCAGCGCGCCACCTATCCCGTCGTCTCCAGGAGCGTCCGCACGAGGCGCAGATGCCCCCCGGGGGGGCATCTGCACGAAGCGCCGATTCCTTCACTCTTGCGATTTCACGGGGCGGATAGTAAACTCCACGGTTGCATCACGAGGTTTTGTTGCTCTCGAGGCTCGGTCGGTTCCGTCAGGAAGAAAGGTGCGGTATGAAGAAGGTAGTCCTCGTCTCACTCGCCGTCATCGCGGGCTTTGCGCTGCTCGCGGCTCACGACGTCATCTCGGGGGTCGGCGGCAATGAGCCCATCAGGCTCATGCGGCGCCCCGACATCAACAACGGGCGGATCGTTTTCATGTGGGCGGGGGACCTTTGGATGGTGCCCGAGGAGGGCGGCCAGGCCCGACGGCTCACCGTTCACGTGGGCACCGAGGACTACCCGAAGTTCTCGCCGGACGGCACGCGGATCGCGTTCGCCGGCGACATGAACGAGCGCTCGAACAGCATCTCGATCATTTCGGCCGACGGGACGGGAGAGCCGCTCCAGCTCATGTATCACGCGGCCGGCGGTTATCCCGTGTGCTGGAGCCGCGACGGGAAGTACGTCCTCTACGCGTCGACGCAGGAATCGTTCGCCCGTTTCTTTACGAAGCTCTTCAGGGTGCCCGCCGCCGGGGGGCTCCCCGTCGAGCTCGAGATCGGCAAGGCGAGCTTCGCGTGCTACTCGCCCGACGGCACGAAGATCGCGTACAACCTCCATCCCGATCTGTTCTGGTGGTGGAAGCGGTACAAGGGGAGCATGAACCAGGACATCTGGATCTACGATTTCAAGACGGGGGAATACAAGAAGATCACGACGTGGGAAGGAAACGACGCCTGGCCGATGTGGACGGGGGACCGCATCTACTTCGCCTCCGATCGTGAAGGCGGCGTGAACAATATTTTCTACTACGACGTGAAGACGGCCGAAACGAAGCAGGTGACGCGCTTCGAGAAGCACGGCGTCACGTGGCCGTCGATGAGCTCGGACGGCGCGAAGATCGTGTTCGAGCGGGACGCGCGCCTCTACGTCCTCGACGTGGCGTCGGGCGAGCCCCGCGAGGTCGTCGTGAACGCGCCCGAGGACACGCGCGACAACATGGTGAGCTACGTCAATCCTCTTGAGTTTCTCCGGAGCTTCGACGTGTCACCGTCGGGCAAGCGCGTCGCCTTCGGCGCCCGCGGCGACATCTACACGATGCCCGAGGAGCACGGCGACGTGCGCAATATCACGCAGTCATCCGGCGCGCGTGACGAAGGTCCGTCGTGGTCGCCCGACGGCAAATGGGTCGCCTACGTATCCGACAAGAGCGGCGACGGCGAGATCTATCTCGTCGACCAGATGGGCAAGGAAAAGGAGCGCAAGCTCACGTCGAACGGCCACTTCAAGCAGGGCGTGGCCTGGTCGCCCAACAGCGACAAGATGCTCTACTCGACCGAGGAGAACGCGCTCTACCTTCTCGGCAAGGACGGCGGCGAGCCGAAGCTCGTCGCGAAGAACGAGCACGCCGAGATATCGAGCTACGCGTGGTCGCCCGACGGCGCGTGGGTCGCGTACGATTTCGCCGCTCGCAACCGGAACCGGGACATTTTCTTCTATAATGTGAAATCGGGGGAGACCCACCAGATCACGACCGACCTCGGCGACGACTACGAGCCGTACTTCACCCCCGACGGCAAGTACCTTCTCCTCATTACAACGCGCGTCAACAATCAGGCCGCGCTCGCGCGCCTGAGCCTCCTTCCCGAGGACAAGGCCCCCTTCGAGTTCGCCGACGACGAAGAGACGGGAATCTCCGACACGACCGGCGACAAGGGAGAGGATGCCGACAAGGACAAGGCCGCCGCGGAGGAAGAAGGCAAGGGCAAGGGAAAGGGCGAGAAAGGCAAGGGCGCGGAGGCGAAGAAGAAGGTCGAGGTCAAGATCGACTTCACGAACATCGAGGCCCGCATCAGACGCATCCCGAAGACCGGGGGCATGGGCATTCACAACATCCAGGCGACCGAGGAGTACTACTACTACCTCGTCCAGGGGCCGCGCGTGATGCTCTTCAGACCCTCGTACGACCTCTACATGTTCGACATCAAGAAGATCAAGAACGACAAGGTCGCCTCGGGGCTCATCACCTATGGCATTTCCGCCGACAAGCAGAAGCTCGTCACCTGGGACGGCACGGCGTTCGCGTTCGGCAAGACCGGCTCGAAGATGGGGGCGGCCCCGAAGAAGCCGGACGCCGTCGCCGAGGACGTCAAGGAGAAATACGACCTCGCGAAGCATACCCGCATGAAGCTCGACCGCCCCGCCGAGTGGCGCCAGCTGTTCAACGAGGCGTGGCATGTGGAGAAGTACCTCTTCTATGATCCGAAGCTCCACGGCGTCGACTGGGACGAGGCGGGCAGGTATTACGGGAGCCTGCTCCCGTACGTGCGCACGCGCGTCGAGCTCAACATGCTCGTCACCGAGATGATCGGCGAGCTCAACGCCTCGCATCAGGGGATGACCGGCGGCGACGAGCCCGAGGTTCCGCACGCGTCGATGGGGTACCTCGGGGCCAAGGTTGCCCTCGACGAGAAGAGCGGCTACCCGCGGATCGTGAAGATCTACCGGGCGGACAAGGCGTCGCTTACCGACAAGTCGCCCCTCGACAACGACTTCGTCAAGGCGAAGGAGGGGGACTACATCCTCGCGATCGACGGGCACGATCTCGAGCCCGGCGAGGATTTCAACAAGTACCTCGTCGACAAGACGGCGAACAAGATCACGATCAAGACGAATGACAAGCCCGTGGCAAAGGGCGCCGTCGAGACGACCTTCCTGCCGATCTTCACCGACATTCGGCTCCAGTACAATGACTGGGTCAAGGCGAACACCGCCTCCGTCGACCAGAAGAGCGGCGGCAAGATCGGCTACATTCACCTGCCCGACATGTCGGGCTCGGGGCTGACCGAGTTCAACGAGATGATGGACAAGTACCGCTACAAGGACGCGATTATTCTGGACGTCCGCTTCAACGGCGGCGGGAACATCGACGAGCGGATCATCGACTACCTCGAGCGGCGGCCGTACCAGCTCACGAGGGCGCGAAACGAATCCCCCGAGCCGCGGCCCAACCAGGGGTTCTATGGCGACCTCGTCGTTCTCATCAACGAGTACTCGTTCTCCGACGCCGAGGTTTTCCCGGCGGCCTTCAAGGAGCGCAAGCTCGGGACGGTCATCGGGGTGCCGACCCTCGGGTACGTGCTCGCCGTGACGCCGCACGTCCTCATCGACGGCGGCCAGGTCCGCAAGGCTTTCATCGGGATCTGGGACATCGGCACGGGAAAGCAGCTCGAGAGCAACGGTGTCCAGCCGGACATCCTCGTCGAGAGCCCGCCCGACATGGAGAAGCAGGGGCGCGACGTGCAGCTCGAGAAGGCGGTCGAGGTCCTTCTGGA
>JBGPBA010000228.1:0-3499 GCA_041481005.1 Candidatus Krumholzibacteriia bacterium
AAAGTAGACGTCGCACGACTGGACGATCGCGTCCTCGAGCGGGAGGGATCCGTGCCCCTCCTTTTTCCAGCACCTGAAGTAGCGGTTTCCAAACTGAATTCCGCCGAAGCACGGCTGCTGATAGGAACGCTGCGTGGCCTTCCCGCCGGAGAGCGCCGCGTACGTGGTGACGATCTTGAAGACCGAGCCGGGCGGGTACGTGGCCTGCACCGACCGGTTGAAGAGCGGGTTGCCCGGGTCCTCGAAGAGCGACTTCCAGAGCCCGTCGCTCACCCCCTCGATGAACATGTTCGGGTTGTACGTCGGGCGGCTCACCGCAGCAAGCACGTCGCCGGTACGTGGATCCATCACGACGAGGCTCCCCCGCTCCCACGTGAAAGCGGCCTCGGCAGCCCGCTGAACGTTCATGTCGATCGTCAGGTAGATGTCGTCGCCGGGAACGGCAAGGTGGGCGCCGCCGAGACGCTCGAGCTCGTCCTCGTCCATGAGGGCCGCCACCTCACCGACCGAGGTTCCCTCGGCGCTCACGCCGACGATCCGAATGCCGTCCATACCGCGGAGGTACGGGTCATAGCCGAGCTCGATCCCCGTTCTCCCGAGGATGTCCCCCTGCTCGAGATCCTCCTTGTCGGAGAGCTCCTGGTCGGTCACCTCGCCGACGTACCCGCAGACGTGCGCCGCGCACGTCCCCGCCGGGAAATACCGGCGAGGCTCCATCGTCAGCTTGAAAAACGAGAGGAGCTCGCTGTTCTCGCGCAGCACCGATATCTGCTCCTTGTTCGCCGCCTGGATGACCGGCATCTCGCGCCCGTCGGGATAGCGCTTGATCCACGCGTCGAGATCGGCGATGACCTTCGTGCCGTCGAGCTTGAGCCACGCGCAGGCGAGACTCACGAGGTCGCGCTTCCGGTCGGCCTTCAGCGGGAGGAGATCGATCTCGTAGACCGGCATATTGACGACGAGTTTCGTGCCGTCGCGCGCCCTGATGACCCCGCGCGGCGCGATGATCCGCTCGCGCTGGAGCTCGTTGGAGAACGATAGCTTCGCGTAGTAGTCGTGGCGCACGACCTGGAGCGTGAAGAGGCGCAGCCCGAGGAACGCCATAAGACCGATGAGGATGACGGTGAGGGTTCGTTTCCTCGGGTCGAGGAAGGATTCTTCATGCCGATCAAAAGCCGGCACCGGACCGCACCACCCTTCGCGTCAGGAACTCGACCGCGGAGTAGACGACGACCCCAACGACGCCGGTGTACAGCGCCGAAAGGATCGAATAACGGAAGAACGAAACGATGATCGACCCAATCGAGAACGATGTCGTGACGCACAGCGTGAGAAGGTCGTTCACGAGGCACGCGGCGACGATGACGACCCCCTTGAAAAGAACGTTCTCGGGGAGCAGACCCCCGCCCAACCTCGCGATCCCGTACGCGATGACCGATTTGGCCAGCGCGTTCATGCCGAGGAACGAGGCGTTCCCGAGGTCCTGGAGAAATCCGAGGAGGAAGCCGACGATCACGGCGAACACGGGGCCGCGCGGGAGGACGAGGGCAACGACGAGAATGATCATGAGATCGGGCACGGCGCCGGCGAGCGCGATCCGGTGCGCGATCGTCATCTGCATGACGACGAGCAGCAGCGCGATGAGCACCGTCCTCAGAACGTTCATTGCCCGCCTCCCGTCCGGCGCTTGCCCTCGATCTTTTCGAGCTCGTCATAGATTCTCGTGTCGTTCCAATCGCGCGCCTTCGTCACGATGAAAAGCTCCTCGAGGGCGCCGAGGTTCGCGAAGCTCGAAATGCTCACGCGTTTCGAGATGCCGCCCTTCTCCTCGCTGGTACGGAACACCGTGCCGACGGGGAATCCCCGCGGGAAGAGCATTCCCTCGCCGCTCGTGAGAACCGTGTCGCCGACGGCGATGTCCTCCTCTTTACCCACGTACTCGAGGCGGAAGACGTTGCCGCGTTCCCACTCGAGCATGCCGACGACGCGGCTCCGCCGGTCGATGCAGCTCACCGAGACCGACTTGTTGTTCAACAGCAGCACCTGCGAGGAGCGCGGGTAGACGTGCGCGATGCGGCCGACGAGCCCCCGGTAGCCGATGACCGCCATGCCGACGCGCACGCTGTCCGCCGAGCCGCGGTCGACGGTGACCGAGCGGAAGAAGGTGCCGGTCGAGCGCGCGACGACCTCGCACGCGAGGAAGGAGTAAAACGGGTCAGCCTTGAGCCCGAGGAGTTGCCGGAGACGGTTGCGCTCCTCCCCGAACTGCAGGAGCCGTTCCCGCTCTTGGTAGAGCGTCGCGACCATCGCGCGGAGCTGGCTGTTCTCGTTCTCGAGCCGGTCGACCGAGTGGAAGTAGCCGCCGATACTGTTGACCGGGTAGAGAAGAATCGCGGTGATCACCTTCGCGTGCTCGACCTTGCTCTCCTGACCGCCGGCGAGGAGCACGATCGAGACCGCGACGGCGATCGCGAGCACCGTTTTATCGAGATGCTTATCGAATAGGAAGGACAGGAAATGCATTCTCAGAACCGTGAGCTCTTCATGATGATTCGCTCATACTGGTGCAGGTTCGTCAGTATCTTGCCGCAGCCGAGCACGACGCAGGTCAGCGGATCTTCGACCACGTTGATCGGGAGGTTCGTCTCCTCCTTGATGAGCACGTCGATTCCCCTGAGCAGCGAGCCTCCTCCGGTCATGACGATGCCGCGGTCGACGATGTCGGCGGCGAGCTCGGGCGGCGTTTGCTCGAGCGCGGTCTTGACGGCCGCGACGATCTGGCTCAAACACTCGGCGAGCGCCTCGCGCACCTCGACGCTCGAGATCTTGAGCGTCTTTGGAATCCCCGACACGAGGTCGCGCCCCTTGATCTCCATCTCCTCTTCCTTCTTGAGCTTCGTCGCCGAGCCGATCACCATCTTGACGTGCTCGGCGGTCTGGTCGCCGATGAGGAGGTTGTACGCCTTCTTGATGTGGAGCACGATCGCCTCGTCCATCTCGTCCCCGGCAACGCGGATCGACATGTCGGTGACGATCCCGTTGAGCGCGATGACCGCGATCTCGGTCGTGCCGCCGCCGATGTCGATCACCATGTTGCCAGAGGGCTTGTCGACGGGGAGCCCGACGCCGATCGCCGAGGCGACCGGCTCGGCGACGAGGTAGACCTCGCGGGCGCCGGCGTTCTGCGCCGAATCGGTGACCGCGCGGCGCTCGACTTCGGTGATGCCGGAGGGAACGGCGACGACCACGCGGGGGCGGATGAAGAAGCGCTTCTTCTGCGCCTTCCGGATGAACTCGCGGAGCATGACCTCGGTGATCTCGAAATCGGCGATGACGCCGTCCTTCATCGGCCGGATCGCGACGATGTGATTGGGCGTCTTGCCGAGCATCGCCTTCGCCTCGGCGCCCACGGCGTACACCCGCCTTGTCTTCTGGTCGATGGCGACGACGGACGGCTCGTTGAGCACGATGCCGTTGCCTTTGATGTACACGAGAGTGT
>JBGPBA010000229.1:0-3495 GCA_041481005.1 Candidatus Krumholzibacteriia bacterium
GGCGGCGATCTTCTCGTTCTCCGCCTTGACGATCTTGTTCATCGTATCCTGAACGTCCTTCGGAGGATCGATCTGCTTGAGCTCCGCCCTGACGATGTCGATGCCCCACATCTTCGTCTCCTGGATGAGGACCTTGTGAAGCTCGTCGTTGATCTTGCCCCGCTCGCTGTTGGCGGATTTCAGCGTCAGCGTGCCGATGATGTTTCGCAGCGTCGTGCGGGCAAGGTTGACGATCTGCCAATGGACGTTGTTCACGTTGTACTGGGAGCTTTTGACGCTCTCCTCGTCGGATTTGACCCGATAGTAGATCTGCGCGTCCACCATCGCGTTCAGGTTGTCGTTCGTGATGATCTCCTGCGGATCCGCGTCGACCATGAGCTCGGTGATGTTCACCTGGAACATTCTCTCGATGATCGGGATGATCCAATGGAACCCGGGATTCGCGTAGCCGTGGTATTTCCCCATCCTCTCGACGAGACCCCGGTGCGTCGGCCTTACGATCCGGACGCCGAGGAGGAACACCAGGATGACGACGATGCCGAGAATAAGAAGCCCGCTTATGGTACTGCCTCCCATGCGACCCGCCTTTGTGTGAACGAAACCGGCAATATCATAGCAGTCGGCAGGAGAAGGATAAAGATTAAATCGCGAGGCACGCGGAGGAGCGTCCGTCCCCGCGCGCGAGGTCGGCGGCGGTCTCGCGCGTGCGGGCGAGCGCCTGCTTGCGGTACCAGAGAACGAGCGAGAGAACGGCCCAGAGCCCGCGGGCGCGGTCCCGGCGTCCGCTCATGTGGTCGGCGACCATGGCCGAGACGGCGTCCCCGCGCAGGAGCCCCTCACGGTCGAGCCTCGCGGGATCGAGCTCGGCGAGGAGCAGGTCTCGGAGCTCCGCCCGGAACATGCCGGCGAGCGGCACCGAAAGCCCGTGCTTTCGGCGCGCGAGGAGCTCTCGCGGAACCCAGGGGCGCGCGGCCTCCTTGAGTATGCGTTTCGTCTCGTGGCCCCGCAGCTTCCATTCGATGGGGAGCCGCGCGGCGAACTCCATGAGCTCCCTGCTCAAGTACGGTGATCGCGTCTCGAGCGAGCACGTCATCGACACTCGGTCGAGCTTCGTGAGCAGCCCTTCCCCGAGATACGTTCGGAAATCGAGGTAGAGAACCTTCTCGAGCTCGGCCGCGCCCCAATCGCCCTCGTTTCCGAGGAGGGCGCGAAGAACCTCGACGGGGCTCACGGCGCCGGGGCTTGCCACGGCGGGGCTCGTCGCTCCGGGGCTTCCCCCGGCGGGGCCCGCGGGGGTAGCCCCCGGTCCCGCGGAGCCTTCGGCAAGGAGGGGCCCCGGGAGAGCGGCGGCTTCGTCGGGGTCGAGGACTCCGAACCAGGACGTGTGCCTCTCGAGAAGAGGCCGGTCGGCCGCCCGAACGAATCGCTTCAAGAGAAAATCGATCGTGACCCCCTTGTCGGACGACGGCACGGCCTCGACAATCGGGCGAACGACTCTGCGCCGGAGCCCGAGCGGGAGCGCCCGATAGCCGCGGGCGAAACGGTGGCCGATATACGTCGGGTACCCGGCAAAAAGCTCGTCGGCCCCTTCGCCGCCGAGGAGCACCTTGACCTCGCGGCGCGCCTCCTCGACGAGGAGGAACGTGGGAAGGATCGCCGGGTCGGCGAGAGGCTCGTCCATGTGGAGCGCCAGGACGTCGAGGGCGCGGGCGAGCGAGGCCCGGTCGGCTCGCGCCACGTGATGGATCGTCCCGAGGCGTCGCGCCACCCGCTGGGCCATGTCGCTTTCGTCATAGGATCGATCCGAGAAGGAAACGGTGAAGGTGTGCACCCGTTCGTGCCACTGCGACGCCGCGATCGCGGCGATGAGCCCCGAGTCGATGCCCCCGCTCAGCGCCACCCCGACGGGGACGTCGCTCATCCGCTGGCGCCGCACCGACGCCTCGATCATCTCGCGAAGAGCCGCGGCGGCTCCGGCCTCGCCCGCCGATCGGTCGGGGTTCGTCGCTCCGGCCACCGCGTGCGGCAGGAGGCTCCAGTAGGTGTGAATCCGGGGGCACGGCCGGCTCTCCTCGAAGAGCGCCATCGTGCCGGCCTCGAGCTTCCTGATGTCCTTGTACGGGGACCAGGGAGAGGGAAAATAGCCGAGCGAGAGATAGAGGCGAAGCGCCGCGGGCTCTATGGCGGTCCCCACTCCCTCGACCTGCCGCAGCGCGGACACCTCGCTCGCAAAGTAGCAGACGCCCCGGTGCGTGACGTAGAAGAGCGGCTTCTCGCCGGCACGGTCCCGGGCGAGAAGGAGCCGCCGCTTCGATCCATCCCAGAGGGCGACGGCGAACATCCCTTCGACGCGGTCGAGGAAATCGACGCCCATTTCCTCGTAGAGATGAATGAGAACCTCGGCATCGGAGCGCGTGCGGAAGTTGTGCCGTCCCTCGAGCTCATGCTTCAGGTCGAAGGCGTTATATATTTCGCCATTGCATACGAGCCGAATGGCGCCCGTCTCGCTCTCGAGCGGCTGCCGGCCGGTCTCGAGATCCACGATCGAAAGGCGCCGGCTCCCGAGCCCGACGGGGCCCTCCATGAAGAATCCCTCCTCGTCGGGCCCGCGGTGGCGCAGCGTGCGCGCCATGCGGTCGAGGAGATTCCGCGGCGGGAGAAGAGATTGGTCGGGAGAGAAATAGCCGAAAATGCCGCACACGACGAAGCCTCAATTCTCCGGGTGCGCCCCCGGCCCGATCGCCGGGCGCCAGAGCGTGTACCGGCCCACCCGAGTCGCAAGATCGTACCCAATGTTCAGGTCAATATGGCCTCGGGTGATGATGATATCAACTTCTTTCCGGCTCGACCGGGCGTCGAGCTCCTGGGGGCTCCAGATGCCGGGCGTCTCTCCCTGGCGGAGCTTGTCGAAGCTCCGCGCAACGTAGGTGCTCGTGATCTCCTCCCCCGTCGAGGTCACGACGGGAACCAGTCTTCCCATGTAATAATCAAGGCCTATCGGGAAGCACGTGAGCGCCGCCGCGCGCACACCGTCGCCCCCGAGGCGCCGGAGCTCGACGGCGAGCCTGCGGGAGGAGTTCTCCTCGGCGTAGAGAAGCATCGGTCCGCATGCGAGCGCCACGACGAACGGGAGCCAGAGGCCGAGGGCGAGAAACGCGGGCGCCGCGCGCCGCGCAAAGGAGAGCGCTACGAGAGCGGCGCCGACCGCGATCGAAAAAATGCCGACGCGCAGGAGCAGAGCGCCGACCGCGCCCGAGAGCGCCTCGGGCTGCCGAAGCGAGTGTGCGATCATGCCCCTCGTGAAACCGAGCGAAAAGACGACACCGAGCAGAAGGAGCACGACCCCCGGCGCGAGCGCGAAGCCCGCCGGGCGGCCGTGCAGCCGCGCCGCTTCGCCGCCCACGAGGATCGCGAGAAGCGGAAAGGCGGGGAGAACGTATCCGCCGAGCTTGCTCGTGGAAAATGAAAAGAAAAGGACGATTGCCGCGCTCGCGA
>JBGPBA010000230.1:0-3481 GCA_041481005.1 Candidatus Krumholzibacteriia bacterium
CGCCATGCAGACGACGGTCGAAGGCCCCGAGGACAGGGTCATGGCGCTCATTATGCAGTGCCACCGGCACATGCGGACGAAGACCCGCCGAGTCCTCACCAACATCATGATCGACGACCGCGATGGCGCCGAGGGGCGCCTCACGGGCAAGGTCGCGGACGTCGAGAAGGCGCTCGGCCGGAAGCTGTCGCGGGAGTAGCCAAGCCGGCGCGCCCCCTGTGTCGTCTCGCTTGACTCCACCGGACCTTCTTCTGTATTATCCGATCACGCGCTGATATAGCGAAGATCATCTCGGTGAAGCGCCTGGGGGTACAGGAGGTGGCGGCGGATGGGAACCAAGTCGAGCGGGCCAGCGCATCTCAATTCTTCAATTATCCCGGCAGTCCGAATCGAGCAGAGCATTCTACTGATTCGGGGAGAGAAGGTCATACTGGATGTCGACTTGGCGTCCCTATATGGCGTTTCAACAAAAAGACTGAACGAGCAGGTCAAGCGAAACCGTGATCGTTTCCCAAGAGATTTCGCGTTTCGGCTTACCAGAAAAGAAGTTACAGCTTTGAGGTCGCATTTTGCGACCTCAAACGGCACACGCGGCGGCCTGCGGTACTTGCCTACAGCCTTTACCGAGCACGGCGCAATCATGGCCGCCTCGGTTCTCACCACGCCCTACGCTGTCGAGATGAGCGTGTTCGTCGTTCGTGCGTTCGTCCGCCTGCGCGGCCTCCTCGCCGGTCACAAAGAGCTCGCCGAGAAGCTCTCAGAGCTCGAGAGGAAGCTCGCGAACCACGACGAGCAGATCCTGGCCATTATCGACGCCATCAAGCGTCTGATGGCGCCGCCGACGCCCTCCGGCAAGCGCCGCATCGGATTTGGCCCTGGCGATGAAACCTGAATCGGAGTACGCTGGAGCTCGGGGTTCCCTTAACTAGCCATGGACACGGAGGGCGATGATGACGGTCGTACGACGAATCAAAAAGGTCTTCATGAGCCGGCCCACGCTCGAGGGCGCCGGCGTTCATCTGAAACGGGCCTTCGGCTTCCAACAGGTGCCGCAGCTGGATCCATTTCTGCTCCTCGACGATTTTCACTCGAAGAATCCCGACGATTATCTCGCGGGCTTTCCCTGGCACCCGCACCGCGGCATCGAGACGATCACCTACGTGCTCTACGGCAAGGTCGAGCACGGGGACAGCATGGGGAACTCGGGGGTCATCTCGTCGGGTGACATTCAATGGATGACGGCGGGGAGCGGCATCATCCATCAGGAGATGCCGAAGGGCCGAAGCGACGGCCTCATGTGGGGCTTCCAGCTCTGGGCCAATCTCCCGGCCTCGCATAAAATGATGGAGCCCCGCTATCGGGACGTCCAAAGCCACCAGGTCCCCGAGGTCAAGATCGGCGGCGGCTCCGTGATCAAGGTCATTGCCGGCGAGGTCGCGGGCGTCAAGGGCCCCGTGCGGGACATCGTCACCGATCCCGAGTACCTGGACGTCGTCATGCCGCCGAGTACGACCTTCGGACACCGCGTGCAAAAGGGCTACACCGCCTTCGCGTACGTCATCGAAGGCGCGGGCGCATTCGAGCCGGATGGAAACCCCTTCGATTACGAGGTCGAGGGCAGGAACTACTTCGACTTCAAGCGCGAGCGCGCGATCGGGCCCGAGAGCGTCGTCATGTTCGACGACGGGGAGGAGATCGACATTTTGAGCGGGAGTCATCCCCTGCGATTTCTTCTCGTGTCGGGGAAGCCGATCGGGGAGCCCGTCGCCTGGTACGGCCCCATCGTGATGAACACGCAAGACGAGCTCCGCGTCGCCTTCGAGGAGTACGAGCGCGGGACCTTCCTCAAGCACGCCAAGAAATAGCGTCACGGGCGCCGATAGCCGCACGCTAACCGCCATTGAAACCTGGAGTTAACTGCTGCTCCCAATCGCGAGTGAAATTACTCAACGTATTGAGTAATTCGGAGGCATAAAAAGCGGTCCCCGTCCGTGCTGGCCGAACGGGGACCGTTCTCAACGTAATTAACGAAAATGTCCGACGCCCACTGAGTCTGTGACGCGCCTAAAGAATCCTCCGCACCCTCCACAAGAGCGCCGTGTGCTCGTCTCCCATGGTCAAAAGCTTGATCGTATTCTCGCCCACGGTCACGAGCCCTTCCGGGAGCTTGATCGTCTGCGGCTGGAAAGACATCATCGAATCGGGCGGCATGCTCCGATGATAATCGAACACCTTCTGCCCATTGATCCAGGCCTCCGCCGAATCGACGACACCCATGGTAGGTCTCATCCACGGCGGCTCCGTAACGTCGAGGACGTATGTGAACACGACCGGCAGGGGCGACGGCGGATTCACGAACGTCGAATCGAGAACCGTCCCGAACCGGCTCTCCGGGCCGATGATGACGGGCCCGAAAAGAACGTCGGTCGGAGGCGGCACCAGCGGGAAGAGACCGAAGTTCCCTCCGGTGAAATCGTGGACGATTCCGTCAGGACCTTTGACGAGCGTCACGAGGAGTGGGCTCTTCGACGTGAGCTTGAAGCGCTCCGCCGGCGCGATGACCGCCACCGTGTAGACGCCCTCGCCGAGCCCCGTGAACCGGTACTGGCCGTTTGCGCCCGTCTGCGTGACGACGGTCATCCCTCTCGCGCCCGCGGAGTTCTTCTGGAGGACGACGGTTATGTCGGGAATGCCCGGCTCGCACCTGTCGCAGCGATCGCGCACGCCATTCTGATTGTCGTCACGAAATACGACGCCTTCGATCATCGCGAGGCCCGGAACCGGTCCGAAATCGATGCGGAAATTGATCGCGAATGACCGCGCCGTGACGGTATGGAACTTTATGGTCACGGGATCGGTCCGCTCGCCCGGCGAGAGGACGTTGTCGCTTCCGAGCTTCGCGCTGAAGTCCATGAACGGAAACGCGTCCTCCGTCGTCCCGTCGAAGCCGACCAGAGCGACGTCGTCAGGCAGAATGTTCGTGATGACGAAATGGATCGTCGGGAAGAGGTTCCGCTCCGTGTTGTTCAGGAGCCGAACATCGAAGGAGACGATTCCCGTCGTGGAGTCAAAGGCGATGTTATTCGCCCAGACTTCGATGCGCTCGACACGCCCCGGGGGCCGAACGGTGTCACAAGCCGTTCCCAGAAGAAAGCTGCCGCCGGCACCCGGGACGATCTTCCCGGTGCCGTTGAAACAGCCTCCGGCCGGATCCGGTTTCACTCCCGTCGGCTGGTCGCTGCACGAGAAGACGAGCGCCAGCGCCAAGACGAGAACCATTGAAAAGATCAGGGATTGAGTAGACGAACGAGCCCGATGATGCATGGCCGTCACCTCCCGATAACTGCTGCCTCCCAGGGGCTCTCATATTATACCCGATTGCGCCGTGCCGGGAAAGGGCTTTTTGGGGCCTTTGGCTCAGGGCGTTTCGGAGGGGGAAAAAGCGGTCCCCGTCCGAGATGCCCGAACGGGGACCGTTTTC
>JBGPBA010000231.1:0-3466 GCA_041481005.1 Candidatus Krumholzibacteriia bacterium
TCATGAAGGACATCATCCAGCTCTACACGCGCGAGGCCGGCGTGCGGAACCTCGAACGCGAGCTCGCGTCGATATGCCGGAAGGTGGCGCGCACGCTCGCCGGCGGCTCGGGGAAGACCTCGGTGCGGCTCACGCGGCGATCGCTCGAGTCGTTCCTGGGCATTCGGAAGTTCGCCGAGAGCGAGATCGACGCGCTCGAGTCGGTCGGGATGGCGACGGGCCTTGCCTGGACCGAGGCCGGCGGCGAAATCCTCAACATCGAGGTGACGCTCATGCCGGGCAAGGGAGAGCTCATTCTCACGGGCCAGCTCGGCGAAGTCATGCAGGAGTCGGCGAAGATCGCGCTCAGCTTCGCGCGGAACAAGGCGCGGATGCTCCCGCTCGAAAACGATTTCTTCTCGTCGGTCGATGTTCATATACACGTGCCCGAAGGGGCCATTCCGAAGGACGGGCCGAGCGCCGGAGTCTCCATCGCGACCGCGCTCGTCTCTGCGTTCTTCGACATCCCCGTGCGCCGGGACGTGGCGATGACGGGGGAGGTCACCCTGCGGGGCAAGGTGCTCCCCGTCGGCGGCATCAACGAGAAATCCGTCGCGGCGCTTCGCGCCGGGGTCAAGAAGCTCATGCTCCCGCGGGGAAACGAGAAGAACATCAAGGAGCTCCCCGAGGAGGTCCGCAAGAACCTCAAGATCGTCATCGCCGATTCGATGGACGAGATCCTCGAGAACGTTCTCACGAAGAAGCTCGACTGGGGCATCGAGCATCGGCGGAGCACGGGCGGCTTTTTCGGAACCCAACCGAGCAAGCCTTCCAATTGAGGCCGACTCACCGCGTGATCATACGAAGCTTGAAATTCGTACGCGCCACGCTCGACTCGTCGGGGTTCCCGAAAACCGCGTGGGCCGAGGTGGCGGTCGCCGGGCGTTCGAACGTCGGCAAATCATCGCTCCTCAATAAACTCTTCGAGCGGAAGAACCTCGCCAGAATCAGCAAGGCGCCCGGAAAGACGCGCACGATCAATTTCTACGCGGTCAATGATCGGTTCCATCTCGTCGACCTGCCCGGGTACGGCTATGCGAAGGTCTCGCTCGACATGCGGCGCGCCTGGATGCGCGCCATTCACGCATATGTCGCGAGCCGTCCGACGCTCGCCGGAGTGGTTCAGCTCATCGACGCGCGCCATCCGCCGACGGAAGACGACCTGTCGATGATCGCGCGGCTCGTGGAGAGCGGCCGTCCGTTCATCGTGGTATTCACGAAGGCCGATAAGGTCTCCGGGTCCGAGAGGGACCGGGTCGCGAACGATTTCAACGAGAGGCTCGCGGGGCTATCGGCACACGCGCGGGCGCTCGAGGGCGCGGGCTCGAAGGCGAAGGGGGGTCGCCCGAGGAAGGCGGTCGACATCGAGGCGATCTTCTTCTCGGCGAGGACGGGAGAGGGGAGAGACGAGCTCTGGTCATGGATTCTCGCGCGAATCGAGGGAGCCCATGGCGCGGAGGAAAGATAGCATTCTCGTGAGCCCGGGTCCGGTGCGGGTACCCGCGCTCCGCGGGGTCCTCCCGCCGCTCCACCATCGTTCGGAGGCTTTTCGCGCCGTCGTCCGCGACACAGAATCGATGCTCCGCGAGCTCCTCGGAACCGAGTCGCCCGTATACCTCCTGACCGCCTCGGGGACGGGCGCGATGGAAGCCGCCATCGCGAACGTGACGGGCGAAGGGGCGCGCGTGCTCGTCGTGTCCGGGGGCAAGTTCGGCGATCGATGGACCGAGATCTGCCGCGCCTTTCGCCGCGATACGGATTGCCTGCGCTTCCCCGAAGGGGAGGCGATCGACGTCGACCGCGTCATCGGGCGGGTCATTGAAGGCCGTCCGCAGTTCATCGCCCTGACGCACGTCGAATCATCGACCGGGCTCCTCCTTCGGCTCCGTGAGCTCTTGTCCCGTCTTCCCGCGGAAAGGCCGATCGTCATCGTCGATGCAATCTCGTCGCTCGGGGTCGAGGATCTCCAGATGGACGCCTGGGGGATCGACGTTGTCGTCGGGGCGGCCCAAAAGGCATTTGCCGCGCCGCCGGGCCTGAGCTTTATCAGCGTCGGGGAGCGGGCCGGCGCCTTGATGCGGGGCACCCGAGCGAATCTCTATTACTTCGATCTCAATCGGTACGAGACGGGCAGGCTGCTCGGCGATCTCGCTTTTACGCCCGCCATTCAAGCCGTCCAGATCGTGCACGAGTCGCTCTCGAAGATGAGGGTGCTCGGTTTCGAGGCGGTCCGGGGGCGGCACCGCGAGGCCTCGGCTGCTTTTCTCGAGGCGGCACGTCATCTCTCGCTCGAATCCTTCTCGGTGAGCCCTTCGTCGGCCGTGCAAGTTCTCACGACACCGGAAGGCTGCGGCGCGGGGAGCATTCTCGGGGCGCTCGAAAAGGATGGGTTCATCGCGGCGGGGGGACAGGGCAGTCTCAAGGGCGCGGTCATTCGAACCGGGTTTCTCGGGCTTTTCGGGGCCCGGACGCTGCTCCGGCTCGTCGACTCGCTCGGCAGGGCCATGGAAGCGTGCGGCGCGCGCACGGACCTCGAATCCGCCCGAGACGCGATCCGGCGCATTTCCTTCCGAGGGGATCTCCTTTGAGTCCGGGCGCCTTTTCCCGAATCTTGCCCTTGACAATGGTAACTAACATTGCTACAATAGTATTAGGTGAACGGAGGTGTAGGTGCGCCCAAAGCTAAAGATCAAGTCCATCTTCATGGTAATGCTCGTAGTTGCGGTTCTGGCCGCAGGCGCGCTCATGAGCACCGAGAACTACATGCGCGTGCTGCCCATGTCAAAGCGTTACCAGTGCGCGAATTGCCACATCTCCGCGAGTCCCACGATCGCCTCGTATACCCTCAATCCCTTCGGCGCTGATTTCAAGAGCAACAGCGAGAAGTGGGACGCCGCCCTTGCCGCCAAGGATTCGGACGGCGACGGCTACTCGAACGGCGTCGAGCTTGGCGATGCGAACGGCGACGGAATCGCCGAAACCGTCTTCGAGCGCAGCAACCCCGGGGACCGATACAACACGCCGAATTCCGTAAGCCGTCAGACGTGGGGCGTTATCAAGTCTCTTTTCGAAGACTGACGACATATAGAGGACTTTCTTTCGACGCGACCGCCTCTTGAACGAGAGGCGGTTTCTTTTTGCCGGGACGCCTCGAGCATAATTCGATTGATTCCCATAGAGCCATACCCTACACTACGGGCGGCTTTTTGAGACGGGAGATATCTCAACATGGGCGCAACGGTTATTGTCGGCGGCCAGTGGGGCGATGAGGGGAAGGCCAAGGTCGTCGATTTTCTCATGCCCGATCATGACGTCGTCATCAGGTACCAGGGAGGCGCGAACGCCGGCCATACCGTCGTAACGGACGCCGGGAAGTTTGCCTTCCACCAGATACCCTCGGGGGTTCTATACCCGCACGTGACCGGCA
>JBGPBA010000232.1:0-3466 GCA_041481005.1 Candidatus Krumholzibacteriia bacterium
ACGATCGAGATGCTCAAGAAGGCTCCGACCCTGAAGAAGATGTTCACGTACGTGGACGAGCAGTCGAAGGCCGCGCAAGCGGCGGCGGCGGCGGCGGAGAAGAAGAAGTGAAGAAGGTCGCGGTCATCAGCGATTTCGACGGGACGGTCTCGAAGCGGGACGTCGGGCATCATTTCTTCGGCGAGCACATCCCCGACCGCTCGCGCTGGATGCGGCTCCTCGACGAATGGCGGCTCGGGCTCATCAGCTCGCGCGAGTGCCTCGAGACGGAGCTCTCCTGGGTGGAGGCCGACCGGGAGGCCCTCGACGGGTTCATCGCCCGCGAGAGCCTCGATCCGTACTTCAAGGACTTCGTCGATTTCTGCGACCGGCACCATTTCGACATCCTCATCACGAGCGACGGGCTCGACTACTACATTGACCGTCTCCTCATGGACGGCGGGCTCGGGTACCTGACCTTCAACGCGAACCACCTCGTCCTCGAAGGGACGCGCCTCGGCGCCATCGAGTTTCCCCATTACAATACGATGGAGTGCACGCGCTGCGGCAACTGCAAGCGGGGCCACCTCGAGCGGTTGAAGGGACAGGGGTATTTCACCGTCTACGTCGGGAACGGCTACAGCGACCGGTGTCCCGCCGCGCACGCGGCGCTCGTGCTCGCCAAGGGGGAGCTCGCCGAGCACTGCCGCCAGGAGAAGATCGACCACGTGCGGTTCGAGAACTTCAGAGACGTCGAGCGGGAGCTCACATCCCGGCTCGTTCTTCACTCGGGGAACATGTCGTTCTGATGCCGGTGCATCGCCTCCGTGTAGAGTCTGCTCACGTACCCGATAAAATCGAAGACGTCCATGTCGGTGACCTCCTTCTTGCTCCGGAGCACCGACATCTTCTCCACGACGTCGTTGAGATCGTTCCGCGAGATGAGCCCCTTGTCGTAGAACTTCCAGAACGTGTTGAGCGTGTACGCGAGGTCGGAGGCGTATTTTTCCTTCTGCTTCGGGGTGAGCTTGGCCGTGAGGCCGCGCCCCGCGGCGAGAAACGATTGATGCGCGATCCAGTGGCGCGAGGCGACGAGCAGCGAGACGACGACGACGAGCGCGATGAGCACCGAGATCGCGATCGCGACCTTCCTGTTTTTCACGCGAGTTCCTCCTTTGCGACGGGCAGGGTGCGCTTGAACCATTCCTCGGTGAGCCCCGCGGCGCGCTCGAGCGCCGCCGGCGGCTGCGCCATCGGGTGCGCGACGTTGAAGGTATGCCCGGCGCCGCGGACGATCTCGAATCTCGTCTCGGCGCCGCGCGGCCTCGCGATGAGCTCCCGCGTTTCGCGAAGCGTCACCGCGGCGTCGCGGTCTCCGTGGACCATGAGAAGCGGGATCGCGAGCCTCGCGACCGCCTTCGGCAGGTCGAAGGCCTCGCGGTGGGCGTCGATGTCCTCGTAGTACGAGTACGCAAGCGCCAGCGGCACCGGCGATCGCGCGTCCGTGAAGACGAGCGCCCCGTCCCGGCGCCACGCCTTCTTTCGCCGCTCGGTGTATCGGTCGAGGCGGCCGAGCGCCGACCACGTCACGATGGAGCGGACCTCGGGGAGCTCGTCCGCGGCGAGGATCATCACCGAGGCGCCCCGGCTGTGCCCGACGAAGCCCCACGCGCCCGCGGCGATTCCGTCGGGAAGCGCGCCGCGCCGGATCGACCGGCAGACGGCGCGGAGGTCGTCGATCTCGCGCGAGACGGTGCCGGCGGCGAACTCGTCGGGTCTCGTGAAGAGCCCCGTCCGCTCGTCGACGCCGTTCATCGAGAAGCTCATCGTGAGGACGTGGAATCCGGCGGCGGCGAGGCGCTCGGAGAGGTACGGGAAGAAGCCCCAGCGCTTGTATCCGAGAAAGCCGTGGCAGACGACGATGAGCGGCGCTACCTGGCCGGGCGCGATCGTGCGAAGGTCGACCGGGACGGGAGGGCCCGCGCCGTTTTCCACCGCGAACTCGATCGGTTGCATTCCCACGCGCATGCTGTCCTTGCAAAGCACCGGGGCGTCGGCTATTATCTTTTTACATTGTATATGAGGACGAGGTAAATCGTGGCAAGAAGAATCATATTCGCCGTCGTCATTACGCTCGCGCTGCTGGGCGCCGCGCGGAGGGTCTCCCTGACGAGACCGATGGACGTCGCGGTCGATCGGTGGGGAATCTCGGTCCGCCATCGGACTCTCCCCGAACAGGTGGGCCCGGGAGAGCCGGTGGTCCGCGTGGAGGTCACGCCGGCGCAGGGAACGGACGCCTGCGTCTTGTCGCTCGCTTCGAAGACGGGTGCGATAGAGGTGCGTCCCCTCTGGCAGACGAAGAAGGGGCTCTACGAGGGCACCCTTCCGGATCTCGGGAGGGGCGCGCGCATGCGGTACGCGATTACGGTCGCCGCTCCCGACGGCCAGCAGATACGCCTCCCCGAGCGGCCCGACGCGTTCTACCCCCTCAAGTTCAAGGGCCGGGCTTCGCCGTTCGTGCTCGTTTCGCACGTTGCTTTCATGTTCGGCGCCTTCTTTTTCATGGTCATGGCGCTTTTCGGCGCGATCCGGATTCTGAGACGGGGCGAGGACAAGGCGAGCGCCGTTCGCTCGGCGCGCTGGGTGCTCATATTCTCGTTCGTCGGCGGCTGGCCGCTCGGATTTCTCCTCAACTATCAGACCTTCGGCGTGCTCTGGGAGGGATTCCCCTTCGGGCGCGACTTCACCGATAACAAAACGCAGTTCATGTTTGTCCTATGGCTCGTGAGCCTCCTTTTCGTGAGGGGAAGCTTCTTCGGCCGCGGCGAGGAGAAGGACAGGCTCGGCAAGAGGGGCTTCGCGTGGGCCGTCGTCGCGAGCTTCATCGTGAGCCTCGGGCTCTTCATCATTCCGCACGGCATGTGAGGGTGATTCGACCATGGCGATGAGCGGGAATGCGGCCGGCGTCGGTTTGTTCGAGCGCTCGCGCGTGTGCCTCGCCCCGCTGGCGGGCTACGGCGACGCGCCGTTTCGACTCCTGTGCTCCGAGCTCGGCGCCGATTTCACGTTCACCGGCATGGTGAGCGC
This sequence comes from Candidatus Krumholzibacteriia bacterium, assembly GCA_041481005.1. Taxonomy (GTDB): domain Bacteria; phylum Krumholzibacteriota; class Krumholzibacteriia; order Krumholzibacteriales; family Krumholzibacteriaceae; genus SSS58A. The sequence continues at coordinate 3,067 of JBGPBA010000232.1, forward strand.
CGACGGGCTCGTCCGGGGCGGGCGAAAGAGTCTCGAGCTTCTGCGGCGCCTCGACGGCGAGGCGGCGCTCGGCATCCAGATCTTCGGCGCGAACCCCGAGACGATGGCTCGCGCCGCGCGGATCGCCGAGCAGGCGGGAGCCTCCTTCGTCGACCTGAACTTCGGATGCCCGGTGAAGAAGGTCGTTCGGAAGAATGGCGGCGCCGCGATTCTGCGCGACCTCCCCCTCATGGAGCGAATCGCCGGCGAGGTCGTCTCGGCGGTGAGCGTTCCGGTGACGGCCAAGATACGAAGCGGCTGGAGCGAGGCGGAGCAGAACTACCTCGAGGCCGGCGAGGCGCTCGAGCGCGCGGGAGTCGCGGCGGTGACGCTGCATCCCCGGGCGCGAAGCGCCGGATTC
>JBGPBA010000233.1:0-3434 GCA_041481005.1 Candidatus Krumholzibacteriia bacterium
ATCGATTCGGGCGATACCCTCTTCGCGGGAACGGACGGCGGGGTGTATCGTTCGAGCGACAACGGCCAGACCTGGTCGCAGATAAACGTCGGTCTCCTCGCGGGCCCCGTCCAGCGCGTCGTCGTCGACTCGAAGGGCACCATTTACGCGGGCGTATCCCAGTCGGTCTACCGTTCGATAAACAACGGGAACTCGTGGCAGCAGTCGAGCGGGAACGTGTGCAACGTTATGGCGCTGTCCGTCGCCCCCAATGATTACGCTCTCGCGGTCTTCGAGGCCTGCGGGATTCGGATGACCAAGGACCGAGGCGTCTCGTGGAGCGTGACGGGCGCCGGCATTGAGCTCTTCCGGTCGCTCGCGGTCACCCAGAACTGGATTGCGTTCGCCGGCCTCGATAGGGGCGGAGCCCAAATGTCCACCGACACCTGCGCCACGTGGACCAATACCGTGTTGCCCAACGCCTCGGTGCGCTGTCTCGCGGTCGCGCCGGACGGACGCGTGTGGGCGGGCACGGACGGCGGCGTCTTCAAAACTTCGAAGGCGGTGACACGCTAGCGGAAGCCTCGCGGTGATGATCGGAAAGACCATAGCTCACTATAGGATCCTCGAGAAGCTCGGCGAAGGCGGCATGGGCGTCGTCTACAAAGCCGAGGACACGAGGCTCGGGCGTGTCGTCGCCCTCAAGTTCCTTCCGGCGGAGCTCACTCGTGATCCCGACGCCAGGAATCGCTTCATGCAGGAGGCGCGGGCCGCCTCGGCGCTCGACCACCCGAACATCTGCACGATCTACGAGATCAGCGAGGCCGAGGGGCGGACCTACATCTCGATGGCGTACTACGAAGGCGAGACCCTCAAGGACAGGATCGCCCGCGGTCCGCTCAAGATCGAGGACGCCCTCGACGTCGCGGTCCAGATCGCACAGGGCCTCTCGAAGGCGCACGCCCGCGGCATCGTGCACCGCGACATCAAGCCGGCGAACATTTTCATAACAAATGACGGCTTCGTGAAGATCGTCGACTTCGGGGTCGCCAAGCTCGCCGGGATGAAGCTCACGAAGACCGGCACCACCCTCGGCACGGCCCGGTACATGTCGCCTGAGCAGGCGCGCGGCGAGGAGGTCGATCTTCGCTCCGACATCTGGTCGCTCGGGGCGCTGCTCTACGAGATGATCACCGGGGCGCCTCCGTTTCGAGGCCAATACGACCAGGCCGTCATCTATTCGATCTTGAACGAGGCGCCGGAGCACGTGACGGCGCTGCGCTCCGGCGTGCCGATGGCGCTCGAGCGAGTCGTCGAGAAGGCTCTGGCAAAGAGCCCCGGCGAGCGCTACCAGCACGCGGACGACCTCATCGTAGACCTCAGGCAGATCGCGCGCTCGACGGCCCGCGACGCCATTGCGTTCGCGAGAGAAGTCGGGGCGCCTCGCGCGCCGGGGTCCGCGACGGCGCCGCGAGCCCGGGGCGGAGTGCGCGCGCCGGGTTCCGCGCCGCCCGGCCTCGCGCGGCGGACGCGAGTCCTGCAGATCTCGGCGATCGTCGTGCTCGCGGCCGCGATCACGGTCTCCGTCTATTACACCTTCGCGAAGAGGGGCGCCGCCCCGGAGCCGCGGGCCCCGCACATCCCCGCGGTCGTCTGGCGGAACTCGATCGCGGTGCTCCCCTTCAAGGATTTCAGCCAGGGGAAGGACCAGGAGTATTTCTGCGACGGCATGACCGACGACATCATCACGAAGCTCTCGACCATCCCCGGGCTCAAGGTGATCTCGCGCACCTCGGTCATGCGCTACAGAGACACCGACAAGGGCGCGGCCGAGATCGGCAAGGAGCTCGGCGTGGCGACGATCCTCGAGGGGAGCGTCCAGCGAGAGAACGACCGCATCCGCATCAACGCGCAGCTCATCAGCGCGGCCGCCGACTCCCACCTCTGGGCGGAGAAATACGATCGAAATATCGAAAGCCTCTTCGCCCTGCAGGACGAGATATCCGCGGCCATCGCCCAGGCGCTGCACGTGACGCTGGCCGCCGTGGACCAAGAGAAATTCAAGGCGGACCGGCCGGCGAACCTCGAGGCGTATGAGTACTGCATCAAGGGCGAGCAGAAGATGTACGCCTACGCGGCCTCGCGGCAGGAATCGGATTATGAAGCCGCCGTCGGCATGTTCCAGAAGGCGGTGGAGAAGAGCCCGAAATATGCCCGGGCGTACTTTGATCTATCGAGCGTGTACCTAGGCCGGGCTTTCTTCGTCAGCGACGGGGAGGCCGCAAAGCTCGCGGTACAGAACTTCGAGATCTATTCGAGCCTGGATCCCGAGTCCCCGGAGACGTACGCCACCAAGGGATTCTTCATAATGAACAAGGGCGACCTCGACGGCGCCTACCGTTCTCTGAAAAAAGCCCTGGAAATGAGTCCCGACGGTTTCATGCCGAATCGGTTCGCGGGGAATTTCCTTTCAAAGATCGGTCTCTACGATCAGGCGATCCCGCATGCATTGAAGGCCGTAGAGCTCGATCCTCTCTGGCCCTTCGGGCCGGCTTTGCTCGGGGTGTGCTACAGATGGGCGGGAGATCCGCGCGCAGCCGCATCGTGGTTCGAGAAGGGCCTCGAGCTTGTTCCGAACGATCCGTGGACGCTGCGCGACTACTGCGGCTTCCTGATCCAGACGGGGCGGATCGACCGGGCCGAGGAGCTCCTCGCCAGGGCGCGAAAGGTGGACTCTCTCAGCCAGAATAATGACGTCCTCGCTGCGCGCATTCTCGCCGCGCGCGGGGATAAGGACAAGGCGCTCGCCCTGCACCGGGACGACGTCGTCTACTGCCTTCTCGGCATGAAGGATGAGGCGCTCGACGCGCTCGAGAAAGAGTCGCCCGGACGAGCCACTTCCTACCTGCAGCTGATGAACGACCCGCTCTACGACGGACTCCGCCACGACCCCCGCTTTCGGGAGATCCTCGACGCGCGCAAAAAGACGTATGAAGAGCGCCTGAGGCTCTACGGCGACCTCTGATGCAGGCGCTCAAAGCGCGCCCCGGAGCGACACCTTTCTTTCCCGCCGGCCGCCCCCCTACGATATTTCCCCTCTCGCCCGCTTGCGCCGTCGATACATCATCGTGAACAGCGCCCACACGCAGACGAGCGCCGCGACCACGTGCGGCGCCGTCTTCACCTGGAGCATGATCGCGTTGATGGCGCTCGCCAGCACGTAGACGGTGCAGGCGAGCGCGACGAGAAAGATGACGAGATTCGACTCATACCGGCGACTGAAAACGGTCAAGGCGAACCCCACCAGCACGAGCCCCGTGAAGACGATGACGGCAATCATCGACGCCTCCTCTTTCGGGCGCGTGCCGAGCGGCCCGCCCGATCACTGTCTTGTCGCGATCCACGACGCCCTGGCGCTTTCCACGACGCCGGAAAGGAATAAGAGCCCAAGAAGG
>JBGPBA010000234.1:0-3429 GCA_041481005.1 Candidatus Krumholzibacteriia bacterium
CCTTATCTTCCAGAGCCATGACCTGGCCCATGCTTCCAGCGACCAGATCGTAGATTGGGGTGTAGTGCAGTGCCCCGAGGGCCGGCATATCTTCGGCAACCTGACCGTGCTGGAGAACCTGCAGTTGGGAGCCTCCCACCGCCGCGACCGGGCGGGTATTGAGAAAGACCTGAAGTGGGTGCAGATCCTCTTTCCGGTGATCGGCGAGCGTTTACGGCAGAAGGCCGCGACCCTGTCGACGACGTAATCGGTGGCGACGACGAGGGCATCGCGCTCGGGAGAGGAGGCGACGTCCATGAGCTGCGCCTTCGCCCGCTCGACGTAATCCTTCGCCTTGCCGAGAGAGTACTCGACGCCGCCGTAGTCACGGACGAACGAGACGACCTCGTTCCAGTGCTGGTTTTTGTCGAAGCTCGCCGTGAAGAGATCGCTCACGCGCCTCTTCGCCCGCTCGGGAGCGTTGCGGAAGGCCGTAATGAACGGAAGCGTCACAAGCCCTTCCGAGAAATCGGAGGCGGTGGGCTTGCCGATCCTCGTGTCGACCGCGATGTAATCGAACAGATCGTCGACAATCTGGAACGCGAGCCCCATGTCGGCCCCGAAGCGCGAGTACGTCGCCCGGCGCCCGTTTTGTTCGCCGCCGAGCAGCGCGCCGCATTCGCACGAGGCGGAGAAGAGCGACGCCGTCTTCTTGTAGATCATGTCGAAGTACCGTTCCTCGTTCATGTCGAGGCTCCGTCTGAGCTGAAGCTGGAGAATCTCGCCCATGCTCATGAGATGCGTGACGTGCGCGATGATGTCCATGACGTCGAACATCCGAGCCTCGGCGAGGCAGCAGAACGCCCGCGAGTAGAGGAAGTCTCCCATGAGCGTCGCCGCGTCGCTCCCCCATTTCACGTACACGGTCGGCTTGCCGCGCCTGACGAGGTGATCGTCGATGACGTCGTCGTGGATGAGGGTGGCGACGTGAACGAGCTCCACGGCGAGCCCCGCGGTCACGATGTCCTTCTCGGTCGTGCCCGCGCTCCGGGCGGTGAGAAAAAGGATCGTCGGACGAATCCGCTTGCCCGGCGGGTCGTTCAGGTATCGGCACATCTGCTCGATGAGACGAATATCGGAGGTGAGGAGCCCTTCGAGACGCTGTTCGAGCGCCTCGAGCTCATCGTGGACGAGAGATTGAATGGGCTTGAGCTTCTTCAAGTCGGAATGCTGCATGCGCGTCCATTTCCGTGAGCCCTCGATGCAATCGGCTTCCTTCCCGCATGGAGGGTAGCATTCGCAACGGGCGATGTCAAGGATGAACGGAGCCGCGCGGGCTGTTATCCCATTGGCGCTGCGGCTCTTCGACCGACGCGTCCTATCCGGGCGTCTCCGCCTTGCCCCGCCTCCTCTCGAGGAGAAGCGCGATCAAGGTGCTCCCGATGTAGAGGACGCACAGCGGCACGGCCATGACGATCTGTGATATCGGATCGGGAGGCGTGAGCACCGCGGAAACGATAAAGATGACAATGATCACCCATCGCCACTGTCGGAGCATCGTCCGGGCCGAGACGATCCCCATCCAGCTCAGCATGATGACGACGAGCGGGAGCTGGAATACCACGCCGAAGGCAAAGCAGAGCTTCCCGACGAAGCTGAAGTATTTCTCGACGGAAAGGAGCGGCATGAGGTAATTCGAGCCGAACTGGAGGAAGAAGTTGAGGACGATCGGCATCATCACGAAATACGAGAAGACGATGCCGGTGTAGAAGAGCACCACCGACGAGACGACGAGCGGCATCGCGAAGTGCCGTTCCTTCGAGAAAAGGCCCGGCGAGACGAACAGCCAGATCCTGAAGAACACGTACGGGAAGGCGACGAGGAAGCCGAAGAGAAAGCTCAGCTTCATCCGGACCATGAACGCTTCGACGGGAGAATAGAAATAGAGATTCTTGACGGGCAAGGTCGAGATAAGGAAATCGAGAATCTGCCGCGAGAAAAACCACAGGACGATCGACGCGATGACCCACGCGAGAAACGCCCAGACGAGGGTCGAGCGAAGCTCCTCGAGGTGATCGAGGAGATGCATTTCCTTGAGGTTCTCTTTTTTCTCTTCCGCCACGGGCACCCGGCGCTACTGTACCAGCTTGCACTCCCAGTAGTTCGTCATCGCCGTCACGCTCTTCTTTTCCTTGTCGGTCAGGGGATCCTTCGCGATCGTGTTCCCCCGGACGTCGAGAGTCTCCTTGAAATCGACGACGTAGCCGCCCGCGACGGCGAGGGTAGCCTTGACGCTCTCGTCGGCGTCGGCGACGAGGGTGCCCGCCGGGGTCTCCCTGTTGATTTTGAGCTTTGCCTTTCCTTCGATGACCGCGACCTCGAGGTTCCCCCGCTTCTCGATCTTCTTCAGTGTGTAGACGATGGTCCCCTTGACGTCGGGCTCGGCCCCTGCCTTCTCACCCTGGACGATGTCCTTCTTCCACGTCCCGCCGACCGCGACGGTCGTGTCGGGGAGCGTGATGAACCAGGGCTGGACGATCTCCTTGAGCTGCTCCGCCTTGTGCATGCCCGCAATACTCCCGCCCGGCTCGACGCTGACGATCTCCCCTTTCGGAGTAACGGTCGGGCTGATCGAAGCCCCTTGCAGCTTGATCGGGGGCTGCCAATCGACGAGCTGCGTGCCCTGCATAAGGCTCGATGTCGTCTTGCCGAACTTGAGCTGAACCTTGCTGCCCGCCTCCATCTTCTTCACGAGGGACATGTCGACTTCCCATGACTGGTTCATCCGGACGTCCGTGCCTCTGTAGTTCTGGTCCATCTGGCTGGACGCGCGATAGTGAAGAACGAGGCTGTCGGGGAAGACGAAGGAAAGCCTGGTCTCCTTCTTCTCCTCGGCCCGGAGCGCCGATCCGGGCGTAACGCACACCGCGAGAAAAAGCGAACCGAACACGAGAACGAGCGATGAAACCCCGCGCCGCATGACACCTAACATCGCGCAACCTCCTTCGCCGAACGGCCTTGGAGGGTCTCGGCGATCCCGTCCGACCTATACGAACCGGCCCGATCTTCCTCCGAGCCAGCGTCACCCTTTCTTGTCGAGAAGCCTCCGCAGCTCGTCCATGAACTGCGTCACGTCCTTGAACTCGCGATAGACCGAGGCGAAGCGCACGTACGCGACCTGGTCCAGGCTCGCGAGCAGCTTCATGACTTCGTTGCCGATCTCGGAGCTCGGGATCTCGTCCCGCACCCGGCCCCCGATCGTCTTCTCGACGTCGTCGGCGAGCTCCTCGAGCGCCTCGCGGGAGACGGGGCGCTTCTCGCACGCCCGCAGGAGACCGTTCAGGATCTTCTCCCGGCTGTACGGCTCGCGCCTCCCGTCCTTTTTCACCACCATGACCGGCGTGTGCTCGATGTACTCGTACGTCGTGAAACGGCGGTGGCACTTCAGGC
>JBGPBA010000235.1:0-3398 GCA_041481005.1 Candidatus Krumholzibacteriia bacterium
GGGATCTCCTGGTTGCGGTCCTTGCCCTTCTTGCTCATGAGCTCGTAGCGCTGGAAATCATTGGTCGGGTCGCCGCCCTCCGCGAACGACTGTCCCCCGGAGAAGTTCTGGTACGAGGTTATGCCGAGCGTCTTCGGAGCGCGCTCGCCGAGGGGATCCGTGTCGTGGCCCAAGAAGAGGATTCCGAAGTACCCCTCGGTCGCGCCCTGGTCTCCGTCGACGTCGTAGAAATAAGCGACGCTCGCCTTATACGGCACCTGCCGCTGGCCCTTCTGGCCGCACACGATGCCTTCCCACAGCCCTGTTCCGTCGTCGAGCCAGTAGTTGTCGCGTACCCTCGGGCCCGCGTCGCCGTCGACAAAGAACCCGAGGAAGACCTCCTCGATCGTCTCGCTGCCCTTGTTGGTGATCCAGTACTGGACGCCGATGAAGTCATAGAATTTCTGGTCTTCCCACTGGTAGCTCTCCTGGCGGACCTTGAGGTGGAGCGGCGTGTGCTCGGGATAGCGCTGGATCGCGGCGGGCTGGTCGTCCGTGTACGTGGCGACGAACATCTGCTTGCTGATGGCGGCGAAATCCTCATCGATCTTGCCGTCGCCGTCGTCGTCGTAGCCGTTGAGCCAATCCTCGTCGGTTCTGCCGTCCTTGTCGTCATCGGGCGGGCTCGGGTAGCGTATTCCGCCCGGGGCACCTTCGAAGGAACGATAGATTCTCACGAGCGGATCGTACGCGTCCGGCTCGAACTCCATCGGCGGTCCCCACGGGGAACCTGACGTCGACACGACGGGAATTCCGTTCTTCTTGGCTCCGACCCAGAGGCCCGCCATCCACAGATACTCGATGCCCGAGTTCGCGGGCCACTGTGCCGAGGGTGCGTCCCCCGTCAGAAAATTGCCGTTCGGGTACGAACCGAAGACGCCCCAGTTGGTCACGTTCATCTGGAGATTCCCGACGTTGTGAACGGCGCTCGCGTCGAGGACCCACACCTTCCGGGCCTCGGGTCTCATCTTTGTAATCCATGACACGTCCGTCTTGCCGTCCATGTCCCTCGCCACGACCGAGGACACGGTGAGGAGCGCGGAGAGCGCCACTACGACGGCAATCCATCCCGTACGCCTCATATGTACCCCCCTTGCGGTTCTGGAACCGAGAGCCTTTGCTCGGCCCGGTTTTCCGTGACGGCATGGGCCTGCTCTTGGGCCACCATGCCGGTAGGAGGTCGGAGGGGAGGCAGTTTCGATTTGTATCTGCTGCGAACTGTCCCTAGGGATCGGACGTGCTAGATCGGCTATACATCAAATATGCGAAGGCCGGACGCCATCGTCAATGCGAAAGAGCGCGCCGATCGACCTCTTCATGACCGCTTTCTTCGAGTAAACCGAGTCGATGATGCGCTTCACGACGAAATCTTCCCAGGTCTCGCCGCTCACGGCCTCGATGAGCTTGCCCGCGACAAGGTAGAGCACGTTGTCATAGGCGTAGGCGCTTCCGAAGCTCGTCGCGAGCGCTCGCGCGATCTCCCACCTGCGTGGTCGCCCGCGTCGGCACGAATCGCCGTGTCTCCCCATTCTCCTTTCAGAAGCGCGTGTCTTCGAGTTGACCGTGTCCTGTCAATGTGTTAGCTTATTCTCGCTTTTTGGCGTTCTTCAAAAGACAAGGAGCGATTTTGCCGGAGCTCGAAAAGGTCTATAACCCCCTCGAGGTGGACAGGAAGTGGTCGGATGTCTGGAGGACCCGGCGTGTCTTCATCGCGGAGGCGTCCTCGACCGCCGAACCGTTCACCATCATTTTGCCGCCTCCCAATATCACCGGGTCGCTCACCGTGGGGCATGCCCTCGGCACGACCGTCCAGGACGTTCTCTGTCGCTACAAGAGGCTCCGCGGCTTCAACGTGCTCTGGCTCGCCGGGATGGACCACGCGGGGATCGCGACGCAGAAGGTCGTCGAGCGCGCGCTTCTCGAGCAGGGGATCACGAAGGACCGGCTCGGCCGCGAGAAATTTCTCGAGGAGTGCTGGAAATGGAAGGATCGCTACCACGACCGCATCGTCCAGCAGCTCGAGAGGCTCGGAGCCTCGCTCGACTGGTCGCGCGAAACCTTCACCCTCGATCCGGGCGTCTCGCGGGCCGTCCGAGAGGTGTTCGTCCGCCTCTACGAGAAGGGGCTCATCTATCGCGACCGTTATATCGTCAACTGGTGCCCCGCCTGCACGACGGCGATCAGCGACGAGGAAGTCAACTTCGTCGAGACGCACGGAAAGCTCTACTACATCGCGTATCCGTTCGCCGAGGGCGGGGCGGAGGTGGTCGTCGGCACGACGCGCCCCGAAACGATGCTCGGAGACGTCGCCGTCGCGATGAACCCCGGCGCGAAGCGGGCGAAATCGCTCGAGGGAAAGCTCCTGCGCCTTCCGCTCACCGACAAGAAGATACCGATCATTCTCGACGAGGCGGTCGACCCGGCCTTCGGCACCGGATTTCTCAAGGTGACGCCGGGGCACGACCCGGCGGATTTCGCCATCGGGCTCAGGCATAAGCTCGAAGCGGTCGTCGTCATCGACCAGGAAGGGAAGATGAACGCCGAAGCCGGCCGTTTCGCGGGGCTCGACAGGCGCGAGGCGCGTCGTCGCGTGCTCGAGGAGCTCGAGGCCGAGGGGCTCCTTCGGAAGGTCGAGGATTACGATCACTCGATCGGGCACCACGACCGCTGCGGAACGGCCATCGAGCCGTACATCTCTCGCCAGTGGTTCCTCAGAATGAAGCCGCTCGCCGAGCCGGCGATCGGGGTCGTCGAGCGCGGCGAGGTCGCGTTCTTTCCCGAGCGCTGGAAGAATATCTACCTCTCGTGGATGGAGAACATCAGGGACTGGTGCATCTCGCGACAGCTCTGGTGGGGGCATCGGATTCCCGTGTGGTACTGCCAGCAGTGCGGCGAGACGATTGTCTCGGTGGAGGAGCCTGCCGGCTGCGCGAAGTGCCGGGGGGCGAAGCTCACGCAGGACGAGGACGTTCTCGACACATGGTTCTCCTCGTGGCTGTGGACCTTCTCGCCCATGGGCTGGCCCGCCGAAACGAAGGATCTCGACGCCTTCCATCCGACGACCGTTCTCGTCACGGCCGGCGACATCATCTTTTTCTGGGTCGCGCGCATGATCATGGCATCGCTGGAGTTCATGGGGGAGATCCCGTTCTCGTCGGTGTACATCACGGGCATCGTGCGGGACACGAAGGGTCGAAAGATGAGCAAGTCGCTCGGCAACTCTCCCGACCCGATCGAGATCATGGACCGCACGGGCGCCGACGCCTTCAGGTTCACCCTCATGATGCTCTCCCCTCCGGGACAGGACATCCTCTTCGACGAATCGAAGGTTGTCGTCGGGAAGCATTTCGCGAACAAGA
>JBGPBA010000236.1:0-3395 GCA_041481005.1 Candidatus Krumholzibacteriia bacterium
CGACGCCGTGCTTCGCGAGGTACCCCTCGGCTCGCTTCAGCGCCTCCATGACCTTGATGTTCCTCGACCGCTCGGCCACACGCATCTTACGCCCCGCCCGCGTCCCCGCTCGACTGCATTTCCCGCGCGAGCAGCTCGTCGCGGTGCGCGAGGCCGAGCCCTTCGACGATCTCGTCGAGCTCGCCGTCGAGCACGCCCCGGAGGTTGTAGATCGTGAGGCCGATGCGGTGGTCGGTCACCCGCCCCTGCGGGAAATTGTACGTGCGGATTTTGTCGCTGCGGTCGCCCGAGCCGATCATCGTCTTGCGCGCCGCGGCTATCTTCGCGTCCTGCTCGCGCCGCGCCCGCTCGAGGAGCCGGGCCAGCAGCACCTTCATCGCCTTCGCCTTGTTCTTGTGCTGCGACTTCTCGTCCTGGCATTGAACGACGAGGCCGGTTGGTATATGAGTCACGCGCACGGCAGAATCGGTCGTGTTGACCGACTGGCCGCCGGGACCGCTCGAGCGGAACACGTCGACCCGGATGTCCTTCGACTCGAGCTGCACGTCGACCTCTTCCGCCTCGGGGAGCACCGCCACCGACACGGCGGACGTGTGGATGCGGCCGCCCGCTTCCGTCACCGGCACGCGCTGCACGCGATGCACGCCGCTTTCGAACTTGAGCTTTCCGTATGCGTTCTCGCCCGAGGCGAGAAGGATGATTTCCTTGAAGCCGCCGATCTCGGTGGGGCTGCTCCCGAGGTCCTCGACCTTCCAGCCCCGCCGCTCCGCATAGAGACGGTACATGCGGGCGAGGTCCGCGGCGAAGAGCGCCGCCTCGTCTCCCCCCGTTCCCGCCCTGATCTCGATCACGGTGTTCCGCGAATCGTCGGGATCGCGCGGGAGCAGCAGGATCGTGATCTCTTCTTCTTTCGCGCGCATCTCGCGCTCGACCTCGACCATCTCGGAGCGCGCGAGATCGACGAGCTCGCGATCGCCCGACTCCTTGATAACGGCGCTGTCGTCGAGAAACCGCCGCTCGAGCTCGTCGTAGGCGCGGATCGCCCGCACCGCCTTCTCGAGCCCGCTTCGCTCGCGCGCGAGCTTGCGGTAGATCGATTGGTTCTTATTCGCCTCGGGCTTCGAGATCTCCTCGGTGAGCTGCTCGAAGCGCTTCACGACGTTCTGATATCGACTGCTGCGCTCCATGAATCCTCGCTCGGCGCGCACCGGTGCGCGCGGACGAACTCCTTCAGTTGCGATCCCCGGGGGATGACTCTAAAGAACGGGGGGCTCGGTTTCCAGCGTTTTGTCGCCGACGACGGCCTCGAGCGCCGCGATCGCCACCTCGATCTGGTCGGGGAAGGGCTCCCTCGTCGTGAGCTTCTGGAGAAAGAGCCCCGGCCACACGAGCGGCGCGATGAACCGCCGCACGCCCCGCCGCCCCGAGAGCTTGAGCAGCTCGTAGGCGATGCCGCCGATCACGGGGATGAATGCGAAACGAACGAGCCGGTCCCCGATCGTCACGGGCCGCCCGAGGAACATGAAGACGACGACGCTCACGAACACGACCAGCAGCAGGAAGCTCGTGCTGCACCGCGGGTGAAGCGTTGCGTAGCGCCGGGCGTTCTCCATGGTCGCCTTTCCCTCCTCTTCGTAGGCAAAGATCGCCTTGTGCTCCGCCCCGTGGTACTCGAAGATGCGCCGCATTTCCTTCCACCGCGTGATGAGCCAGATGTAGATGATGAGAAACGCGAGTCGGAAAAGCCCGTCGACAAGGTTGAAGAGGACGCCGTGCGTAATACGTAGAAGCCCCGTGAGAACGAGCGGAAGATAGAAGAAAATGAGAAAGCCGAGGATGAACGCCGCCGCCATCGTCACCGCCATCTGCCACGAGGACACTCCCGACTCGGCCTTCTTGGCCGCGCCCTGCCCCGGCTCCGCGCCGGCACCGGCGGCCCCCGCCGCGCCGTCCGCGCCTTCTTCCGTCACCGTCGCCTGGGACGCCGAGTATGAAAGTGCCTTGATCGCGACGACGAATGTCTCGACGAACGCGATCGCGCCGCGGATGATCGGGATGTTGAGGATGCGGTGGCGTCTGATGAGGCTCGAGAAGAGCTCCCTCTTGATGACGATGCTCCCCGCCGGCGTTCGCACGGCGGTCGCGATGTGCGTCGGAGAACGCATCATAACGCCCTCAATGACGGCTTGGCCGCCCAATTGCAGGCGCTTTCTCGCTTCCATGTCGGACATGAATCCCTCGAGCCGCACGGGACGGGGGAGGAAACGCACCGGCGAGAGCTATTTCCCTGCGTCCTTCTTTTCCTGCTTCTTGCGGTAGTCGCCGTACTTCCGCTGGAAACGCTCGACGCGGCCCGCCGTATCGATGAGCTTCTGCTTGCCCGTAAAGAATGGATGGCACTTGGAGCAAATTTCCACGTGGATGCTTTCCTGCGTCGACGACGTTTCGATGACGTTGCCGCAGAGGCAGGTGATCTGCGTCTTCTTGTATTCGGGGTGTATTTCCTTTTTCATAACCGACTCGCTCTCCCGTTGTTGCGTTGAAGCCTTCCTGAAACGTTCATTGTATCACACCGCGGCCGCAGTTTCGCGGATAATGTGTGGAATCTAACCACATTGCGTCCGGAATTCAAACGGAATTTTCCGGGGCCCCCGGGGCGGGGCCTCGCGCGCGCCGCGGCGGCGGCTTACGCGTTCATCGACTGGAGGAACTTCGCGTTTGATTTCGTCTTCGACATCTTCTCGAGGAGAAACTCCATCGCCTCGACGACGTTCTTGTCGCTCAAGAACTTGCGCAGGATGTAAACCTTGCTGAGGACCTTCTCCGGCAGGAGGAGCTCCTCTTTCCGGGTGCCTGACCTGAAGATGTCGATCGCCGGGAAAACGCGCTTGTCGACGAGCCTGCGGTCGAGGACGATTTCGAGATTGCCCGTTCCCTTGAACTCCTCGAAGATGACCTCGTCCATGCGGCTCCCCGTCTCGATGAGCGCCGTCGCGATGATCGTGAGGCTCCCTTCCTCCTCGGTGTTCCGCGCCGCGCCGAAGAAGCGCTTCGGCCGCTGGAGCGCGTTCGAATCGACGCCGCCCGAGAGGATCTTGCCCGAATGGGGCACGACCGCGTTGTGCGCCCGGGCGAGCCTCGTGATGCTGTCGAGAAGGATAACGACGTCCTTGTTGTGCTCGACGAGGCGCTTCGCCTTCTCGATGACCATGTCGGCGACCTGGACGTGCCTGTCGGCGGGCTCGTCGAACGTGGAGCTGATGACCTCGCCCTTCACGGAGCGCTCCATGTCGGTGACCTCCTCGGGTCGTTCGTCGATGAGCAGAACGATGAGGTAGATCTCGGGGTGATTGGCCGTGATCGAGTTCGCAATCTTCTGCATGATGATCGTTTTC
>JBGPBA010000237.1:0-3384 GCA_041481005.1 Candidatus Krumholzibacteriia bacterium
GTTCACCGAGGACGCAGAGTACCGTACCGCTCCGCCCAAGCCTTCGTGAACTCCGCGCCGTAGAGGACAATCATGGCGGCCCAGTAGACCCATAGCAGCAGGACGACGAACGAGCCGGCCGCCCCATAAAACGAGGATACCGCGGCGTGCTGCAGGTAATAGACGATCACTCGGTTGATCACCCAGAAAAGCACCGTGGTGACGAGCGCCCCGCACCAGACGTCTTTCCACGCGATGCGGCGAGCGGGGAGTACTCTGAAAACGAGCACGAAGAGAGGAAAAAGAGCGATGGGCCCGATGAGATGGGGGAGCCGCAGGAGGAGCTGCTCGAGAACGGGCATCGCCCGGACGAGATGCCGTCCCTGGGCAACACTGACGGCGCTCATGAGCACGGAGGCGTACAGGTAGAGACCTATGCAGACCAGCATGAGGAAGGCGAAGAAGTGGGTCCGGATGTACTGCAAAATGCCGCCCAGGAATCCTTTTCTTCCCTCCTGCGCCTCGCGCACCTTCCAGACGACGTTCAGCGCCTGGATGAGCTGCTGGAAGAAGCCGGTTGAGAAGATGATGAGGAGCACGATGGTCCCTCCCCCAACGGCGAGCGCCTCGCTGCGGCTCGTGGCCATGTTGTTGAGGAGCAGGCGCACTGCCTGAACCGCCTCCGGCCCGAGCGAATCGCCGACCTGGGAGATTATTTGCTGCTCCACGGCATCAACGCCGACGAGCAAACGAAAGACTCCAACGAGCACGAAGAGGAGCGGAGCGAGCGAAAGAAGGGCATTGAAGGCGAGAGCGGCCGCCATGGAGGACATGTTGTTCCGCGCGAAGTTTCTTCCCGCCTCTTTGAACAGGCCTGTGAATTCGCCGATATGCGAGAGTGCTGATTTCATCGAGTCCTCGTTCAGTGCCGAACGCGTGCGCACCAACACTATACTTCACGCCCTCGCGGGCAACAACAAGTGATAGATATATTGCTTTCCGCGTTGGCAGAGAGGGATTTTGTGGCACAGGGGCACGCGGAACGACTTTCGAGAATGGCGGAAATGATAGCTGGGAGGCTGCATCTCTCCGACGAGGAGAGAAAAAACTTGATTCTCTTGGCCAAGGTGCATGATATGGGGAAAGTCGGCATCCCTGATAAAATACTATTCAAACCGAGAAAGCTGTCCGAAGAAGAATTTGAAAAGATGAAAGGACACGCTCAAATCGGATACAATCTGGCAAGCCGTTCTAAGGAGTTGTTTCATATAGCCCACCTCATTCTTCACCACCATGAATTCTGGGATGGTAACGGTTATACTCACGGCCTCAAGGGCGAACAGATACCCTTGGAATGCAGAGTATTCTCAATAATCGATGCCTTTGACACCATGACCAACACAAGGCCATATCGCAAGGGAATCAGCAAGAAAAGAGCGATAAAAGAGCTGAAGAGATGCGCGGGAACCCAGTTTGAGCCAAAGCTCGTAGATGAGTTTGTCGAATTTGTAGAGTAGCGCGCGAGGTCATCGATAGCAGTTCCTGCAATAGTCGGGCAGATCGTGCTTCTTGATCCTCTCCCGAAAATCACGATACGCTTTCGAGTTCCAGATCTTGGCAAAGGGCGTTTCGAACACGTTCCCGAGCTTCACCGTATCGGAATCGGCGATGATGCAGCACGGGACGACGTCTCCATTCGCGGCGATGAACGCCCCCGTCCAGGGCCAGACGCATTTCCTCTTTTTTGAATAGAAATCGTTGTATGCAATCCTGACGTCGATACCGCAGTCCCGCGCGGCGATCCGCGCTTTCGCCAGAGCCTCCGCGACCGGCCGGGAGTCCGGGTCCACCTTGGAATCGTCGGTTTGGCGCCTCATCGATTCCTTGCCCCAATCGCTGAGAAATGTCTGAATAGTGATACGATCGAGGCCGAGGCTCTTCGCGAGCCGCACGATCCGGGGCAGCTCGTGAACGTTCTCCTTCGTCACGACGGTCCATGCCGAGAGAACGGGCTGCGTTCTGTCATCGCGAGCTCGCGTGAACTTTCCGACATTATCGATCACCCTATCGAATGCGCCTCCCACACGGATCTTCTCGAAAACCTCGGCGCTCGCCCCGTCGATGCTGAAGGTGATCTCGGTGTCGTTCAGCCCGGCGAGCCGGGTCGCGAGCTCCTGTGAGCATATGCTTCCGTTCGTAAAGAAGCTCATCGTGATGCCGCGCGCCTCGCCCGCCGAGAGCAGCTCGACGAGATACTTGTTGAGGAGCGGCTCCCCCATGCCCTGAAGCTTGATCCGCACGAGATTCGGAAGCTGGTCGAGAATCCGCTCGAAGGACTCCTCATCCATGCAGCAGCTCGCCTTGTTCCAGTGGGGAACCTGGCAGTGCGGACAGAGAAAGTTGCAGGTGTTGTTGGGCTCGACGTCGATCGAAACGGGAAGGGGCACCCTCTTCAGACCAAGAGCGTAGGCGAGCTTCAAGCCCGCGAGGTTCAAGAGCCTCGCGGGGTACCGAAGCTTCGCGCCGACGGTGCCGACCTTTCCTCTCGTGACACGAACCACCGAAATTCCTTCCGTATCCCTATCTTCGGCGCCCGAGCGCTCAGCTCCTCGGCACGATCTTCCGGAGAAGCGCCTCGAGGCGCACCGGGTAGCTCTCCATCGAAATATTTCGCTCGGCCCAGGCCCGCGCGTTCATCCCGAGCCGGCGGGCCGCGTCGGCGTCTCCCAGGAGCCGCAGGACCGCCTCGGCGAAATCCCCCGCGGATGACGCCTCGACGTACTCAGTGCCCGCCGCGAGCCCCATGCCGGCGACGCCGACGGGAGTGCTCACGACCGGCGTTCCCATCGCCGCTGCTTCCATCATCCTGATCCGCACGCCGCCGCCGAACCTCAGCGGCAGCACCATGAGCGAGCATCGCCCCAGGTACGGCCTGATGTCGTCGACGCCGCCGGTGAAGACGACGTCCGGCCCCGCCGCGGCGCGCATGCGCTCATCCACCCCCTCCCCGACGACTTCAAGGCGGACCGCCGGATTCTTCCCCTTAATAATAGGAAATATCTCGCCCGCGAGAAAGCGAAGAGCGTCGCGGTTGAAGTCGGAGTAGAAGGTGCCCATGAAGAGCACGAGATTGCTCTCGCGCGACAATGTCGCCGGATTGAACGCCGATAGATCGAGTGCGAGAGGCAGCGGATCGACGGGCTTCCCCGCCATGAACGGCTGCCGCGCGAGCATCTCCGCGTCGGAGGGCGTCACGGTGAGGATCCTCTCGTACCTTTCGTACGCCCTGCGCCCGATGCGCTCGAGCATTTTCGCGCGGAGCGCCGCCCGCCATCGCGCGAGACCGCGCGCCGCCGTGATCCTCCCCGCGTTCACGAGAAAATCGAGATCGTGCGTGATGAGAAC
>JBGPBA010000238.1:0-3378 GCA_041481005.1 Candidatus Krumholzibacteriia bacterium
ACGAGAGCGACGGCAACTTCGTCCACCTCTCGCCCGTGTTCGCCATCATCACGAACATCGACGCCGAGCACCTCGATTTCTACGGCCACATCGACGCGATCTACGAGGCGTTCGTCGAATTCGCGCGGCGGGTTCCGTTCTACGGGGCGGTTATCTGCTGCATCGACGATCCGAAGGTGCGCACCGTGATGCCGCGGTTCGACCGGCGGCTGTGGACGTACGGCTTCGGCCCCGAGGCGGACGTGCGCGGCGAGATCGTCGACTTCGGCGCCGGCGGGAGCACGTTCACCGTGACGGTGAAGGGGAAGCGGCGCGGGCGGTTCCACCTGCGCGTCCCCGGCGTCCACAACGTGTCGAACGCGCTCGGCGTTTTCGCGCTCGCCGAGGAGCTCGGGATCAAGCCCGCCGTATGCCGGCGGGCGTTCGCGTCCTTCGAGGGCGTCGCGCGGCGCTTCGAGATCAAGGGGGAGCGCGGCGGCGTCCTTTTCGTCGACGACTACGGCCATCATCCGACCGAGGTGGCGGCGACGGTCCACACGGCTCGGCACAACTTCGACCGGCGCATCGTCGTGGTCTTCCAGCCTCATCGGTACACGAGGACCCGCGATCTCCACGAGCGGTTCGGCCCGGCCTTTACCGAGGCCGACGAGGTGTACATCACCGACGTTTACCCGGCCGGCGAGCGGCCGATACCGGGGATCACCGGCGAGCTCGTCTATCGCGCCGTCGTGCGCGATGGGAAGCCGAAGGTGAGCTACATACCCGCCTGGGATGACCTCAAAAGCGCCGTGCGGGAGGGGCTGCGAAGCGGCGACCTCCTCTTGACGCTTGGCGCCGGCAACATCTACAAGCTCGGGGAAGAGCTTCTCGGCGAGAAAGGCCGGGTGAGGAAGAGATGAGATTCTGGCTCCCCACCCGCGCATTGCCCCCCGGCTGTCGCCCGAAGCCGACGTTGCGGAGAAAGCCGCTCATTGTCGGGGCGGCGGCCGCAGCCGCAGCGTGCTGCATCGTCTTCTGCTCGGGGATCTTCACCGTGCGGGAGGTCCGCTTCGCCGGGGCCGCCACCGTTTCGAAGGAGACCCTTGCCGGGATCGAGAAAGGGCTCAAGGGGTCGAATCTACTCACCCTGTCCGCCGCGCGCGTGGCGAAGCGCTTTCAAAGATACCCCGAGGTGAAGGGGGTCGTGCTCACGCGGCACCTGTTCGGATCGCTCGACTGCTACGTCATCAAACGCGAGCCGGTGGCGCTCCTGGCCTGCAGCGACCTTGTCGAGGTGGACGCCGACGGGGTTCTCATACCGAAGCGGGCCGGCTGCGGCGACGTCGACCTCCCGCTCATCACGGGGATCGATGAAGGCGCGGTAAAGCGGGCCGAGGGTAAGCGCGGGATCACGAAGGCGATCGAGGTTCTCTCGGCCTTCAAGGGGATCGGCTTCTCGCGCCGAGACCGGATATCCGAGATTCACGTCGACGGGGACGAGGTCGATCTCGTCTGGGCGCAGACGGGCACGCTCGTCAAGCTGGGTCGCGGGAACTACGGGGCGCGGGTCCGAACGCTGGGGACCATTTATAGTGTCTTCACGGGAGGCGAACGTGCTCCTGACGTCATCGATCTCCGCTTCGACCGCCAGGTAGTCGTTCGCTGAGATCGCGAAAGCGAGGAGGTGAGAGGGAATGTCCTCAGAATTCGTCGTCGGTCTCGACATGGGCACCACGAAGGTGGCCGTTCTCATCGGCGAGTTCGGCCCGGACGGCGAGACCAAGATCATCGGAGCCGGCGCGAGCCCGTCGGAAGGGATGAAGAAGGGGGTCGTCGTCGATATGGAGATGGCGGCCGAGAGCGTCCGCAAGGCGACCGCCGAGGCCGAAGCGATGGCCGGGGTCGAGATACGTGGCGTCTGCGCGGGGGTTTCGGGACCCCACGTCCGCAGCTTCAACAGCCGCGGCGTCGTCGGCGTGCCGACGGGCAGACGCGAGGTCATCGCGAAGGATGTCGACAAGGTCACCGAGGCGGCGCGGAGCATCACGCTGCCGTTCGATCGGGAGATCGTGCACGCCCTGCCTCAGGATTTCGTCGTCGACAACCACGCCGGCATCCGCGATCCGATCGGGATGTCCGCGATGAGGTTGGAGGCCGAAGTGCACATCGTCACCGCGCTCGGAATGCCGCTCGAGAACCAGGTGAAAGTGTGCAAGAAGGCGGGCCTCGATGTCGTCGACATGGTGTTCGAGCCGTTCGCGGCTGCGCGCTCCATCCTCACGAGGGAGGAGTCCGAGATGGGCGCGCTCCTCGTCGACATCGGGGGCGGCATCACGAACTACGCTCTCTACTGCGGCGGATGCGTGCGCGCGAGCGGCGTCGTCGCGGCCGGGGGGGTCAACGTGACGAACGACCTGGCCGTGGGGCTGCGCACGCCGGCCTTGGTCGCCGACGAGCTCAAGAAGAGCCACGGCCTCGCGCTTGCGTCACTCGCCACCGACGAGGAAACGATCCGGGTCCCGGCGGTGGGCGGCCGCGAGGGACGCGAGGTGCGGCGCCAGATTCTCGCCGCGATCATCGAGCCCCGGAGCGAGGAGATATTCACGATGGTGAAGAAGGCGGTCAGCGCCGATCCGTTCTACCGGATGCTCGGCGCGGGGATCGTGCTGACGGGGGGAGGGGCTCGGCTGCGCGGCATGGACGGCGTCGCCGAGGAGGTGTTCGACCTCCCCGTGCGCGTCGGCAAGGTCTCGCGTCTCGAGGGGCTCTCCGAGCTCGTCGACCGCGAGGAATGGACGACGGCGGTCGGGCTGTTGCTCTGCGGGCGCGACCGGATGCTCGAGCGGGGCGAATACGGAACGGTGGATCGATTCAAGCTGGTGATCGGCAATCTGCGAAGGATCGCGAGCTTTTTTTAGACGGACGTGAACCACAAGGAAGGGGGGAGCGGCATGAGGTTTGAATTCGACGATTGCGACGAGTTGGCCAAGATCAAGGTAGTGGGGGTGGGAGGGGCAGGCGGGAACGCCGTCAACCGGATGATCGAGGCGGGGCTCGAGGGGGTCGAGTTCATCTCGATCAACACCGACGTCCAGGTCCTCGAGCTGTCGCAGGCCCGGAAGCGGATCCAGATCGGGAACCGCCTCACAAAGGGGCTCGGCTCGGGGGGCAACCCCGACGTCGGACGCAGAGCCATGGAGGAAGATACCGACCTCGTCGGCGAGGCGATCGCCGGGTCGGATATGGTATTCGTCACCGCCGGTATGGGAGGGGGCACGGGCACCGGCGCGGGTCCGCTCGTCGCGCGCATGGCGCGGGAGGCGGGGGCGCTCACCGTCGGGATCGTGACGAGG
Source organism: Candidatus Krumholzibacteriia bacterium (assembly GCA_041481005.1). Lineage (GTDB taxonomy): Bacteria > Krumholzibacteriota > Krumholzibacteriia > Krumholzibacteriales > Krumholzibacteriaceae > SSS58A. Next base: position 3,333 of record JBGPBA010000238.1, read on the forward strand.
CCCTTCTCCTTCGAGGGCAAGCGCCGCCAGCGGCAGGCGCTCGACG
>JBGPBA010000239.1:0-3308 GCA_041481005.1 Candidatus Krumholzibacteriia bacterium
AGAGCTCTCCGGCTATGTCTCCCAAAACGGACAGCCGTCCTATAAAGTGGACAGTTGGTCGCAAAGCGATGCTCCTAACTCCTTTATTATCAATGGAATAATCTGGCACGGCATTTGCGATAAATCCGAATGGATTGAAGTGTCCTTTTTGACGGAATAGGAGTTTGACGCCCCGTCGTTCCGGGCTCAATGGTTGGTCTCATGCTTCTCGGAGAGTGGAAAAAGAATCTCGGTGTCCTTGCGCTTGTCCTCCTCTGCGCCGGTGTCGTCTCGGGTGTCGTCGGGTCGGCGCTCGCCCAGCAAAAACCGGAGAAGGAGGACTCCGACGCCATACCTGTCGAGGAGCCGCTTCTCACGTTCAAGAACATCGAGGCGGCCTGGCTCAAGGGGAACGCGCAGGCGATCGCGTCCCTGGCGAGCGAATCCCCGGTTTTCGTCGAGATCAGGGGCCTCGATCGCAAGGGCGGATTCCTCACGAAACCCCAGCTTCTTTACATTTTCAAACAGATGTTCGAAGGCACGAGCCAGGTCAGCTTCAAGTTCATAAAGTATCGTAATCTCGAGAACCCCGACCGCCGCGTGTACGGCGTCGCCCACCGGCAGTACAAGAACCTTCGAAGCGGCGGGATCTTCGAGGATACGATATACTTCACGCTCGTCAAAGAGGGATCGCGGTGGGCGGTGGCGGAGATAAAGTCGACGTGGTAACAATGTTCGGAAGCTCTGGAGCCTTTAGACCGTGCGGCAGGATCAAGAACAAAAACTATTCTCATCCGTCCTCTGGATTTTCCTCATCGGAGCACTAGCATTCTTCCTTCTGCGCCTCTCATCGGGCGCGATGTCCCTTCCGGCGCCAATCTGGTACATGCTGCTTTTCCTCGACGCGGGCGCCGTCATTTTTATCTTCGTGCCGCACGCGGGCCGAGGCGTGCCGGGGGTGCCCGGACGCCACGAAGAAGCCATTGAGAAGCATCGGTGGTACCCGCAGAGCATCTCCGAGTTCGTGGACGGGCGCGGCGAGAAGGTCGGCTCGGGGGAAGGGGTGCTTCCTCCTTCGAGGGCGATCCCGCCCGTGCCTCTCGTTCCGCTGCTGCTGCTGCTCGTCGTGATCGTTCTCGCGTACCCAGGCGCCCCCCGAGAAAATCGCTGGCGCGCCGAAGAGACGGCGCGGCTTCGCACCGTGTACGCACAGGCGCAAGAGGAGCTTCTCGGTCTCGTCGGACTCGTGTCGGAGACGGGAACCCGGGAGGCGGCGTCGATCGACTGGGGCTCGATCGACACCCTCACGGCGACGCGGAGAGCCGCGCTCATCCAGAGCGTCGATTCCACGGCCGCATCGGTCGGGCTCCGCGGGGCCCCCTTTCCCGAGCTCGGAATCCAGATCGTGTCGAAGGATGGGAAGCGCGTCGCCTGGGGAGGCTCTCCTCACTATCTCGGGACCGGGCGGCCCGTCGAGCCGGGGGTCCGCGTCTTCACCGCGCGCACACCGCTCTACGCCCTCCTCGTGAGCCAGGTGACCGTCGCGGGTGGCAGCGTGCTCGTCGACCTCCCGCTCGAAGTGAATTACCGCATCAATAACAGGTTTCTCAGGAGCACGAGCCTCGGCGAGCTCCTCACGAAAAAATACGGCGAGGAGGTCGAATTCAGCTTTTCAGTCGGGGAACGCGCGGGCCCGGCCGGCTCGAACGACCGGCGTCTCGCGAACGCCGAGATGAGGGTCGCGGCGAGCCCGAACGCCGGTGTGCAGGTGACGGGCATCGTTCTCTCGGCTCCGGGCACGCCGATCGCGCGCCTCAAGGTGCTCGGAGAGTCATTCACGACGTTCGTCAAGGAAGGGGAGAAGGGGCGGAGCCTCTGGGCGTCGCTCGTCCTCTCGGTCGCGGCCGTCGTCATCGCGGTCTGGGTCTACCGGAGGTACTGCAAGCGCGAGGCTCGCGGCGGGAGAAGGCTCCCGGTCCTCATTCGACGGCTTGTCGTGCTCGGCTCATTCGTCGTCATTCTCAGGCTCATCCTCATCCGGCTCCACATCCCCGGCGGGCTCGTGGGAACGGCGCTCTTCGATCCGCTCGTGTTCGCCGACAGCCTCCGCGGCGGCTTTCTGGAGACGGCGGGGGACTTTCTCATCTCGTCGATTTTCGCGCTCATCCTCGTCTTCGGATCGATCAAGGCGTATCGGACCTACTACCGCGGGACGCTCGAGCGCGGGCTCGTCGCCGGCGGCCCGTTTCGCCCCGATCGATTCATCGCCAAGGCGGCGCTCGTCTTCGGATCGCTCGCCGGCGCGCTCTGGCTCTGCGAGCACCTCGTGTCGCGCGTCGTTCTCCTCTCGATCCCGCGCCTCATGGGGCTCGACATGAATTTCTTCGACCCCTCGGTGCTCGTGCTCCATTGCTCGCTCCTCTTCATGATCTCGGCGTTCTTCATCCTCGCTGTTTTCATCTCGAGGCTCGCCCTCGTGTCGGGGGACGCGCGCCTCTCCGAGGGGCTCGCCGCCTCGGGGCTCGCCCTCGGGGGAATCGCCCTTCTCGAGCGCGGCCATTGGCCGCTCGTGTGCGTCGGCGCCGCGCTCGTCGTCCTTTCGTTCAGGATTTTTCCGCTGCTCAGGAAAGAGGAGACGATCTCGATCGTCTTCGCGTCTTTCTTCCTCGTGCTCGTCTGCTCTCTCGGCGTCTACGCGGTGATGAGCGAGCGCTATACCGACCGTTGGAAGGGATACGTGCGCGAGAAGACGGCGGATTTCGACAAGCCGGAAGACAACTGGATGCAGCTCGAGCTGCCGGACATCTGCGCGAATATCTCCGCCGAGCCCGCGACGGGGGCGCGCATCATGTCGAAATCGGAATCGGCCGCCTTCGAGATCTGGGCGGAGAGCAGGCTGAGCCGGCTGCCCCTCTCGTCCGAGGTCGGGGTATACGACGCCGCCGGGGCGCTGCTGTCGAGGTTCGCCGTCGGGATGCCCTTCGCGCTGCCTCGCGCCGAGCCCGATCTCGCGCGATTCCAGGAGGGACCGTTCATCGAGTCGTCTCGTGTCGAGACGCGGGGCGGTGCGGTGCTCTACTACACGGGCTATGCGCCGATCGCCCGCGCGGGAGGCGCCCTCGTCGGCTGGGTCGAAATCACGATTCCGTATTTCTTCGAGAATCCCGAGCTCCTCGCCCGTACCGGGCGCATGGCGCCGGAGATTCTCCAGAACATCGATCGCGGGACGGCGGGGAGGCGCAGCGACGCCCCCGAACGGCTCCTCGTCGTGCGCGTCTCGGGAAACCGCGTGGTCGCCTCGTCGAACCCGGCGCTTCGGACCGGAAGCG
>JBGPBA010000240.1:0-3302 GCA_041481005.1 Candidatus Krumholzibacteriia bacterium
ATCGAGCCATTCAGGTCGCCGTCGACAAGGTGCGCGGCGACGTCCTCAGCGGCGAGTTCCATTTCAACACGGCGATCAGCGCTCTCATGGAGCTCACCAACGACATGTACCTGTTCGTCGAGCAGGACGACGGTTTCAAGGCCGGCGACAAGGAATCGGTGAAGCTCCTGCGGGCCGCGCTGCAGAATCTTCTCGTGCTTCTCGCGCCGATCGCGCCGCACCTGTGCGAGGAGCTCTGGGAGCGCCTCGGCAATACGAGAACGATCTTTTCTGAGAATCTGCCGGAACCCGATACGCGGCATCTCAAGGCAGACACCTACGAGCTCGTGATCCAGATAAACGGAAAGGTCCGCTCGCGGGTCGAGGTCGAGAAGGACACCCCCCGGGAGAAGCTCGAGGCCGCAGCGCTGGCCGACGAGAAGATCACGAGGCTCATCGGACAGGCAAAGGTGATAAAAGTCATTGTCGTGCCTGGGAGCCTGGTGAATGTGGTCGTGAAGCAGTGATCAGTCCGGGCGCCGAAAGCTGCACAGGCCAGCCGGGGGAGCTGGCGGCCTAGACGGATGCAACTCCTTGGTATATATTATGTTAGGACGCGCGCAGGGCGCCTTCTTAATCAAGGTCGTCTTTACGCGGGTTAACATAATATATATTATGCGTCATTAAGCGAAGATGAAAAGAAGAGGTCCGGCGTCGAACCACCGGGCCTCTTGCTATTCTCTGTCCTCTCGCTCTAGTGGTAAAGCTCCTTGATCGAGCCCCAGGTCTTCTTCTCGACGGCCACGTTGCAGGTGCCGTTCACGACGAACGTCCCGCCGGTAACGCCGAAGACGGTGTTACCCGAGTCGCACAGCAGGATGAATATTCCCGGCGTGGGCACTGCGTTCGGATCGGGATTCACGTTGAACGTGAAACGGCCGGTCTCCCCAAGATCCTGGATCGACATCGTGCCGAGGAAAACGAGCGTCTGCCCCGTTCCGAGGCACTGCTGGCCGGTGATGGAAATCCCGCCCGCAATGTCGCCCAGGGTGAGCACTATTGCCGGAGACCACGTCACGTCCGAGATGACGGCGTTCGCAGTTGACATCGAGACGGAGAACTCGGCCGCTCTGCCCAGTTCCGGCCCGTCGTTCTTTGAGTAGTAAATGTTGACGGCGAATTGGTCGAATCCCGCATTGAGCGGGTCGAGCTGGAACGAGCATACGGGATCGGTCGAACCTTCAGGGATGACAAACAAGCTGATCGACCCGTTGTTCGCCAGCGCGCCCGAGGCCAACGCCGCCAGGAAGGCAACAGCCAATGCCAATCGTTTCATACCGGCTCCTCCTTACGTAATGTTCCCGGTTCTTCCCAGTTCTTTCTTCGTTGCAAGAATCTTACCATCCGCCCGCATTTTCAGACTAGTTTCGCGCTCAAGAACCTGTCAAGCTAAAAATCGTCCTCCTCCGAGTGAAAAACCGGCACCCGCTCCCGATACTCGCCCAGAAACGGAATGCTCCAGTACTCGCCGGAAAGCGCCTTGAAGAAACCGGCGACCGAGAGAGCGAGCGCTGCGAGACCCGTCACGAGCTCGAAAAGACCGACCGCGACGATCCCGACGAGCCGTATTCTCGCTACGGTCAGCCCGAGGACGAGCGCGAAGGCGAGACACACGCATTCCACGGCAAAGAGAAGGAATCCCTGTTTCGCATGATAGCGGACAAAAGGGTCCCGGCCGGCCCAGTGAAGCGAGACGAAACACATGAACGCCAGGTAGCCGACCGCCGCGATCCACCTCGCCCGCTCCGAAGGCTTCGAAGATGCCTCTTCGAGCGTTCGCTCCTTCTCCTGATCCTCCCCCATAACGCATCACGATCCGCGCTTGCCGCCCTAGCCTTTGAGGATCTCAAGCTCGATCTCGAGGTCCCGCCTCTCCGTTCCGGTCGCTTTGTCGACGAGCGGTCCGAGGATCTCGATCGCCCGCTGGGTCTCGCCGGCCAGCCTGAAATCCTCTCCTGCCCTCCTGAGGTAGGTCGTTTCCATGAAGAAGTTCGTCTTGAGGTTCTTGGCCAGCTCGAGATACGCCTCTCCCGCTTCCTTGTACCGGTGCTCATCCTCGTAGGCGACGGCCTTACCCTCCATCGCCGCGTCGTGGAAGAACGGGTAGCGGACGCCGGTGCCGATATACTTGTCGAAGGCCTGAACCGCATCCAGGTAGCGACCGCCGTCGAGCGCGCACTTCCCGACAAAGTACTGCGCGTAGACCCCTTCCTGCGTCGAGGCGTAGTCTTTCGTGGTCATCTTGAAGAGCTCTTCGGCCGTCTTGAGATCGCCCGTGCGGTACGCGGCGAGCGCGTCGGCGAACTGGCTCGAGGCATTGACGCGCGCCTGCTTGCGCGAATGCATGCCCCAGCCCACGAGCGCCGCCGCGATGATCACCACGATGAGGGCGATGAAAAACAGTTGCTGACGCTCCCGGGTGTACTCCCAGGCCCGCAGGACGTTCTCGACGAACGGGTCCTGCTTCATCTGTCGTTTCGATATCCGTGCTGCCAATGCGCAACCTCCTTTTCAATAATAATTAACACGCTATCTTATCCGTTATCAAGGGAAAAAGGGCGTCTGCGGCATAAAGGGATTGACACGTCGGGGCGCTTTTGCAAAGCTCCGATCGTCCTAACCTGTCGCGGCCGGAGGCGGGCGTGATCAAACTCGTTCGCATCGCGTTACTGGGGGCGGCGCTTCTCATTGCCGTCCTCGCCTTCTTCGGCATCCGGGACTTCTCCCGGTCCCCATACACCGGGATCCAGCACCACAGCTTCGTGATTCAGGGGATCGATCCGGATGGCCCGAATCGCTCCCTCCCCCTCAAGCCGGGCGACCGTATCGTCGCCGTCGGGGGCGTGAGGGCCCGAAATCTCAACCATCTCAACGACCTCGTCTCCTCGGATAGGGCCCTCGGGCCGCTCCAGTTCACGATCGCCCGCGGAGACTCGACCTTCTCGGTGAAGGTCGAGAGCACGGCGCAGCCGCCCGACCGTCTCGCGCGGAAGCTCGCGTTCCTCATCGTCGGCTTCACGTTCCTATTCGTCGGGTTCGTCGTTGCGGTCAAGCGGACCGATATCCTCGGCGTTCTCTTTGCGATCAACTGTTTCATCTTTTCCTTTATCGTGACCGAGCGCCCCGTCACCTCGGTCGCTTTCCTGCAGATCGGTGGCGAGCTCATCTACGACTTTCTCTTCATCTTTCTCCCCGCGTTCTTTCTGCATTTCTTTCTCCTGTTTCCGGGAAAGGACATCGAGAGCGGCACGAGGCGTTCCCGG
>JBGPBA010000241.1:0-3299 GCA_041481005.1 Candidatus Krumholzibacteriia bacterium
ATCTCCCCGCAGATGCCGACCCAAATCTTGTTCTTGTGCGCGGCGGTCACCGTGTCGCGGATCAGCCGCAGAATGCTCGGATGGAGCGACTCGTACAGGTACGATATCTTCGCGTTGCCCCGGTCGACCGCCAAGGCGTACTGGATGAGATCGTTCGTGCCGATGCTGAAGAAATCGACCTCGCGGGCGAGGTGATCGGCGACCATGACCGCTGCCGGCGTCTCGATCATGACGCCGATCTCGGTGGTCTCGCCGATCGGGTAGCGCTCGCGCTTGAGATCGTCCTTGACCTCCGCGCAGAGCGCTCGCGCGAGGCGGACCTCCTCGACCACCGATACCATGGGGAACATAACCTTGACGTTCCCATGCGCTGCGGCCCGGAAGATCGCCCTCAGCTGCGTGCGGAAGATGTCCTTGCGGGCGAGGGTGAAACGGATGCCGCGCCACCCCATGAAGGGATTCGCCTCCTTGAGGTCGCCTACCCAGCGCGCGATCTTGTCCCCCCCCACGTCGAGGGTGCGGATGATGACCGGGTCCTGCGGCATGCGCTTGACGACGCTCGCGTAGTAGCGGTACTGCTCCTCCTCGCTCGGGAGCGAGCTCCGGGTGATGAAGAAATACTCGGTGCGGAAAAGCCCGATGCCCTTCGCCCCGTGGCTGATCACGTCCTCGACCTCGTCGGCGATCTCGATGTTGCCCGACAGCTCGATCGTGTGGCCGTCGAGGGTGACGGCCGGATAGTCACGGAGCGTCAGAAGCTCCTTCTCGAGATCGCGGTAGCGCGCCTGCACCTCGCGGTACATGGCGACGGTGTCCGGCGTCGGATGGAGGACGACCTGTCCCGTGATCCCGTCGACAATGAGCTGGTCGTACGGCTTGACGTACCCGCTCAAGTCGTTGAGGCCGACCACCGCCGGGATGCCTTGCGAGCGGGCGATGATCGCCGCGTGGGAGGTGCTCCCCCCCGAGTCCGTGACGAAGCCGAGAACGTATTTTCGCTTGAGGCCCGCCGTGTCGGACGGGGTGAGGTTCTTCGCGACGACGATCGCTTTCTTGCGGAGCGTCGAGAGCTCCTCCTCCTTCTGTCCGAGGAGGTTCCGGAGCACGCGCCGCCGAACGTCGCGGATGTCCTCGGCGCGCTCCTTCAGATATTCGTCCTTGATATTCGAAAACTGGGTGAGGACCTTGTCGAGCACGGCGTTGAGCGCGAAGGCGGCGCTTACCTTGCGCTCTTTGATCGTGCGGGTCGTCTCGGTCCTGACTATCTCGTCGGTGAGGATCATCCGGTGCGAGTCGAGGATCTTCCCGTGCTCCTCCCCGATTTCCTTCTCGAGGTTCCGATGGAGCTTGCGGAGCTCGATCTCCGTCTGCCGGACCGCCTCCTCGAACCGCTCGACCTCCGCGTCGATCTGATCGTCGGGGATGCGCTCCGTGCTCACCGCGACGTCCTCGACGTTGACGACGAACGCCTCGCCGAAAGCGATGCCCGGCGACGCCGGGATGCCGTTGAATATCATCTCGTTCGATGGGGACTTCTTCGCGACCACTAGCCGGTCTCCCGCGCGAACTCGTTCTGGACGAGGTTGATAAGATGGTTGAGCGCCGCCTGCTCGTCGTCGCCGGTCACTCTGAAGACGAGCTCCGAGCCGAACTCGGCCCCGAGCCCGGCCACCCCGAGGATGCTCTTCGCGTCGACCTCCTGCGAATCCTTCGCCACCATGATCTGGGAGCGAAACTGCGTCGCCGCCTTGACGAGCTCGCCGGCGAGACGCAGATGTATTCCGTTCTTGTTCTTCACCATGGCACTGCCGGTCACCATCGCGCCGCTCCCGCCGCCGCTCTCGCGGTCTCTAGCGAATCGCCTTGCCGACGTACTCCTTCACCACGAGATAGAGCGCCGTCCCGAAGGTGAGGAGGGCGACGCGCCGCACGACGGACATTCTCTTTCTCAGCACGACCGCGAGCGCGGCGATGGCGGCGCCGGCGATCAAAAGCCGCATCCCGCCGGTCCCGCGCGCGCCCGCGCAGGCGAGCGCGGCGAAGATTCCCGCCGCGAATGCCGCCGCGCCCCCGAGAAACCGCTCCTCCCTGAAGAGGCGGGCGACGAAATCCCCCCCGACCCCATCACCGAGCTCCACACCGATCCGATATCCGCCAATCCGTGATTGGAAGTGATACACGTTGTACAGAACGAGGAAGATTGCCAGGCCGATATACGAGCTATTGATAGCAGATATGCACCCGATTGTCAACCCGAGCGGCACGAGGGTATTCTCGAAAAATGAATCGCCCCGGGCGGTCAGGACGGAAGAAAGCGCCGACTTCATCCGGTCGACGCGCTCCGGGGAAATCTCTTCCCCGCCGGCGCGCCGCTCCTCGAGGTTGGCCGTGACCCCGGCGACGTAGGAGGCGAGGATCGGGTTCGCGTTGAAATAGCCCGCGTGGCGCTTCGCGATCGCCGCGCGCTCGTCGGCGCTCGCGCCCCAGCGCCCGATGAGAGGCTCGAGGACGGCGAAGAAGCCGAGCCCGTCGAGCGTTCGCTCGTTCCGCGAGCTCCCGATGAGGAATATCCGCCAGATCTGGCTGCCGTACCTTCGTGCCATGCCCGACCTCGACCGGCCCTGCGCCGATTCAAGCCCCCCTTAACTCCCGAAGAACGAGATGAGATACACGACGAGAAAACCCGCGAGAAAAAGGAACAGCCGGACCCTCGCGAGATTGACGGCGAGAAGCGACCCCGCCCCGATGAAGGGCAACATCACGGCGAGCGGGCTCATCGCGTCGCTCCAGCCGGCGGGCGTGACCCGGGTCATGCCGGCGATGAGGAGCGGCCCGACGAACGCCGCCGCCCCGACGATGGCGAACCCGGCGGCGAAATGCACGGCGAGGCTCGACAGGTGGAGCGCGATGGCGAGCCGCGTCCGGCCCTCCCCGATGAACCGCAGCGCCGCCTCGCCGAGGACGTACGATCGACTCTCCCAGTAGCGATAGAACGCGCGCCCGATGACGCAGACGACGAGCGCGCCGGCAATTGAGAAAAGAAGGACGAGCCCGGGAACCCCCGGCTCGCTCGCGGGAGCCCTTCGAACGAGGATCGAGAGGGCCGCCGCGGCCACCCCGCCGAGCGGAAGGTCGGGGGAGCGCCCCCCGCGCACGTTCGTCCATCCGAGGAAGAGCATCTGGAGCACCGCCCCGGCGAGGAATCCGGTCCGGGGCTCGCCGAGGAGAAGCCCCGTGAGCAGTCCGCCGCACAGCGGCTGCGATACGAGGAGCCGCACGGACGATCTGCTATCGACGGC
>JBGPBA010000242.1:0-3293 GCA_041481005.1 Candidatus Krumholzibacteriia bacterium
CGAGCGCGAGCGGAGGTTTCGCCGCGGTCGTGAACTCGTATTGTCCCGGGTTCATGAGTTGCCCGGCGCTCATATCGGCGATGCCGCTCGTGGCTTGGATCACGTAGTCGGTGCCGTACTCGAACGCCGACTCCGGGATCAGCGCAACCTTGCGGTCACCGTCGCTGAAACCCACAATGGCGGGGATCGCCAGCGTGCCCGTTTTCTTCCGCACGAAATAGGTCGCGCTCGTGATCGAATTGGGGTTGACGGCTCTCGTGAAGGTCGCCTGAACCGCGCTCGTCACGCTCATGTTGGGCGTCCCGTTCGTGGGAATCGTCTGCGAGAGCCGAAGCGGCAGATTGTCGGGAGTATCATAGGAGTCCGCGATGAAGTGCATGGGAGAATTGCCCAGCCCGACGGACTCCACGCTCACCCGCTGCGTTTGCACTCCGACAACAGGTCCGAGCGTCCATTTGATCTTGGCATATCCGCTTGCGTCGGTCGCCACAACCTGCGTCGCGAGATGGCTGTCGGTGAAATAGCCGCCCCCCGTGGTCACCGTGAAGGTGACCGGAACCCCGGGAACGCCGACGAGGGCGGAATCGGGCGACCCGACGAAAACACGAAGCGGAGCCGAGAGAGCCTCACCGGCGACGCCCGCCTGCTCGTTGCCCGACACCATGAGCATGTAGGACGCCGCGCTGAAATCATAAATGAACAGGCTGTCCTGAGCCGGTCCCGCGACGTAGATGCGGGAGCCGTCGGGCGTGAAATCGAAATCGACCGTCGTGACCAGCGTGCTGTCATTGATCCTGTCCGCGACCGTCGGCGGCGTGGTCGAAACGTCGAGGCTGATATAACTGCATCTCCCGACCGCGGCGAGCGCTCGGTCTCCCTTCGGAGACATACGAATCACCCCGAGCTTTCCCTGATACGTGCCGCAGCCGAGATTGGTGATAGACTCCGCGAGCATCGGATTCGCCGGATCGGTCGTACTGATCGTCATGGCTTCCCAGATCGCCTCACCGTGGCGAAGATCAAGGACGATGCACTTGTCTCCCGATGGCGAGAACGCGAGCGAGTAAGCATCTCGGAGCGCCTGGGAGCTCAGGTTGATCGTGCTGACAATGTGGTAGCGATTGGGACTCATTGGATCGGCGTTCATAACCTCGATGTTGCCAAATCCGTAATTGGCGAGGTATGCGTATCGCCCGCCCGGGTGGAAAGCGATGTCCCTAATGTCCACGTCCCGCACGAGGCCGATGACTCTATTCTCCTCGGTCGATCCCGGCACGATGTCAATGACGTACAGCGTGTCCGGGCTGCTGGCGAGAAGAATCTCTCCGTCGGGGCTCACGCACAGATGCTCGATCGGGAAGGGCGTGCGCGTCGAGAGGTCGATAACGCCCACCTGTTTCCCGAACTGCCCCGAATGACGGTTCACGTTGCGAACCTGAATGGCAGAGGAACCCATGGTCGAGGACGCCAGATACGCGCGCTCGCCGTCCGGGGTGAGGGCTACGTAGTCGATGGACGCCGCCCCGACGCTGACCTTATTGATCCATTGATTGAACGTCGGGCTCTCAGGATCGGTATCGAAAATCCCCATGAGACCGTCGTTCTGCTGCGCAAAGCCTCCGACCACGAGAAAGTCGCCCGTCGGTGAGAACTCGAGGGCGGGCAGCACCCCGATGCCGGTCGGCGACCCCGCGGCGCGACGAAGCGATCCCGGCGTCACCAAGAAATTGATCACCTCGAAATAGAGAGAGTTCGAAACCTGCGGGGTCGAATCGGGAGTCGAGTGATCGGTGACGACAACCTTTATCGGCCCGCTCCCGGCCTCAACCGGCAACGTTACGGTCAGAGAGGTCCCCGAGCTGTACTCCGGAGTAACCTCGAGCGGCGGGAAAAGGGGACCGATGATATCGCGCGGGAAAATGACCCGGATATCGGAAAGCGTGGTTCCGAACCCGCTCCCCGCGAGCACGAGCTTCGTCCCCGGAGGCCCGGCACGCCGCGAGATGCTCTTGAGCGTCGGACCGAGCCCGATCGTCGTGACGACGAGCTGGCGGGTGCCCTGCGCCGCGGTGAACGCATAGAAACCATCGGGCGAGAGGTCGATATCGACGGGATTCCCTTCCACGGTGATTGTCGCCACGACGCTGCGTGCCTTCGAGCTCTGTTCGTTGATATCGATCACGTCGATGAGGTTGAGATCCCGGTTGCATGCATAGAGGTAGCTGCCTCCCGGCGTGATCGTCATCCCCAGCAATGATCCACCCGTGCTGATGTCATAGCTCTTTTGGAAAAGGCCGCTCAACGGGACGATTGATACGTTGCCAGTGCCGTCAGCCACGTACGCGTGCTGGCCGGTCGGATCGACGATGACGTCCCGCGGATCCGAGAGCACGGAGGCCGTCGCATAGAGAGTGTCGGGGCCGACTCTGTATACGTAAAGCTTTCCCGTGCCGCTGAGGGCGAGCAGGTACTGGCCCGCCGGATCGATCGCCATCCTTCCCCGGATGCTCCTGTCGGGCGGCGTTATGAGGCCGATCTGCTCCTCGAAGGTGGCGCTCCCGGTTCTCACGTCCCAAACCTGGATGTCGCCGTTGTCCGCCGGAACGTAGGCCCTGCTCCCGCTCGGATCAATCACGATGCCCAACGGCGCCACCCCCAGCGGACGTTCGGAGATGATCGTGTTGAAGAGAAGCCCATGCGAAAAATCGGTATCGATCGCGTAGAGTCTTCCGTTGGTTCTGCTGACGCCGTATACCTTCTTCCCGTCGGGGGTTACGGACAATGCATCGAGCCCGCCGGAAACCGTGATCGGAGTCACGGTCAGGTAACCCGCGAAACCGGGATCGACGACGACGGCCGAGACACCAGCATCAGTCGCAACGTAGGCCCAGATGCCCCCTGGAAGCACGGCGATCGCCTGGGGCGTCGCCAGGAGCTCCGCTATGCCGGTCTGAAACCCCTTCGCGACCTCCTCCTGAGAGAGGACGGTGAAGGTGAGACCGTTGCTCGTCTCTTCCCCGACCTGCACCGTCACCAAGCCCGTCGTGGTTCCCTTCGGCACCTTCACCAGAAGCCTGTTTCGAAACATGTCGGTGACCTGGGCCTGTGTGCTCCCGAAAAGAACGACGTTGTCGGCCGGGGTCGAGCCGAATCCAGCGCCATTAATGACGACGATCGAGCCGACGACCCCTTTGCTCGGAGCAAGGCTCGTGATCGCGAGCGGAGGCATTGCCTGGGTCGTGAAGCTCGAGGTGTACTGTGTGGCGAGGCTGTTGCCCGCGATGTCCTTGAGC
>JBGPBA010000243.1:0-3290 GCA_041481005.1 Candidatus Krumholzibacteriia bacterium
ACCGGCGGCGGCCGGTCTCTCGCGCACGCTCGAGGGCGCGTTCGCCCGGGGGTCGGGTCACGGATTGCTCGAGCTCGGCGCCCGCGAAATCGGGACCGCGCTTCCGGCAGACTTCGGTTACTGGCGCGACTTCGCCGCGGGGCTGATCACGACCATCTGCGGTGGCTGATAGCCCTCCTCCCTGAGGATCTGCTTTCGCGTGTCGATCCCCGTGAGAAACGCGTTGATGAAGAGATTCCTGATCACCTTCTCGCGGCACTTCGGCGAGATTCGGCTGATGACGTCCTTGATGAGAATCGAGGTCGGGTGGCCCTGCACGAACAGCTCGCGCAGCCCGCGGGTGGCCTGCAAGTACTCGGGATCATGCGTCAGCTTTTCGCCAAGGTTGATCATCCGCACGACGTTCTTTGTGGACGATTTGGCCATGAGCGCCATAATCTCGGAGATGAGCTTCTCCGTCGCAAGGTTCCTGGCTTTTTCACGGAGCCCCATCGGAGGCAACCTCCTGTCGGAAATCAGACCCGCTCGCGGACGAGCTCGATCACTTGGTGAGCGGTTCCCATTCCGCCGCGCTTTCCAGGCGCACACGGCATTTCCCCGTTGATTCGTATTTGCTCTCGGCGTTGTAGTTCCAGTCGAGGTACTCGGACCCGCCGCCCCCTTCGGTCGTAATGAGGAAGCGGTTCGAGATGCCGCCGAACGCCGCGCACTGCTCGGCCGGCCACACGGCGTCGCCGGCGTTCGCGTCGACGGGCACCCAGCCGTACCCCGGCAGGTAGACCTCGCACCAGCGATGGAAGACGTCGTCGTAGCTCGCTTCATCGCCGCGGACCACGAGCGCCCCGACGTATCGCGCGGGCACGCCTGCCGCGCGGCACAGCGAGATGTAGCTGAACGAGTACTCCGAGCACAAGCCGTTCCCGCGCTTCAGCACGGTCGACGCCGTATTCCAGCCGCCGGCGAGCTGGTACTCCATATGGGCGATGAGATACTGATAGAGTTTCCGCGCCTTCCAATAGATGTTCGTTTCATTCCCCACGACCTCGGCCACGATCCCCTTGATGTAGGGGTTCGCGATGTCGTACTTGAGGGCGTCCTCGAGGTAGGTTTTCTTGATCTCGGCGGGGATCTCGCGGCCGATCTCCTCGGGGTAGAGAAAATAGCGGATGGCGGAGGTCTCGATCGCGGACTTCATCGACACGTCGACCGACTGGGGGGAGGCGAGATTCTCGAAATGGAACACCGCGATCTCCTGCCCGTAGCGGTCGTTCACGGTCTTCGTCGGCTTCGGGGCGAAGGAAACGGGCGAGAGGAACTTCTGGTTCGGCCTCGCCTTGGGCACCGCGTAGTTGATGTCGAGCGACGTGATCTCGCCCGGGCCCGTCACGATCGCTTCCGAGGTGAAGTCGACGATGGCTATCCGCGGATCGTACGTCTTGTACCGCTGGTCATCCTTCGTCACGAGCTCGAACACGGCGTCGGACTGGTAGTCCGTATTGAGAATATGCCCGTTTCTCCAGGAGAGCCCCCAGGCATACTTCCCCGGAGCGTCGAGTATGAGGACGACGGTGCCGCTCGCGGGCTCGACCATGTAGATCTGATCCTTGAGACGGTCGGAGCACCAGAGGTACCCGCCGCCGAAGGCGATTCCTCGGGGGTCCGTGGCGGGCGATTTAAAGGAGACGATAGTCGTACCGTCGGTCGCGTCTATCCGCGATACCGTTTTCTCGACGTTGTCGCAGATCCACAGGGCCTTGCCGTCCCAGGCGATGCCCGTGGCGCCGGCCGCCGGAGCATCGAACGTGGCGACGGTCTTGCGCGTGGAGACGTCGGTGGCGTAAATCTTCGCCTCGGCGGGGTCGGTGCTCCAGAGGAGCTTTCCGTCCCAAGCGAGCCCTGACGGGAAATAGCCAGGGGAGGGCATCGAGTCGAGGGCCGCTCCCTTCTCGAGGTCCATCTTGTAGAACATGTCCGATTTCCTGTCGGCGACCCAGAGGTACCGGCCGTCCCAGGCACACCCCGTCGGATGTTGGAAGGGAAGAAGGACCTTCTTGACAATGTCTCCCGGCGTGCCGAGCGATATCCCCGTCCAAACGACGATCATGGCGAGTGCAAGGAGAACGGTCCGTTTCATGGAAACCACCCTGTCCTTCACGACCGGACTCGGCATGCGTAATCCGGTCTCATCGCGCCTCAACTGCTTTACGGATCATGATTTGAGAAACAGTTTAGATGAAATCCCTCGCCATGGTCAATAAGTAAAGCGCATTTTTCTCTCGGCGTGGGAGCGGCGTCGAGGTTTCCTTTTTCGACGTTTACAAAAGACGCTCAAACTGTTAACATGAAGTGTATCGTGTGCTTGCGCCCCTGTTACCTAACACGCCCATTTCATGAGGCGCTCATGAAGAATGCTCCGCACCGGCTTGTCGCATCCCTTCTCATTGCTGCGGTCATCATCCTCGTCGGGCCGCGAGTGTCTTTTGCGGAAGGAGAAAACTGCGGCAAGAGAGGCGCCGTCACCACCGCCTCGCCAGAGGCCACGGCCGTCGGCGCCGCCATTCTGAAGGCCGGCGGAAACGCAGTGGACGCCGCGGTGGCGGTCGGGTTCGCCCTGGCCGTCACGTACCCCCAAGCCGGCAACCTCGGCGGGGGCGGCTTTATGCTCGTCCGCCTCGCCTCGGGCAAAACATCGGTCCTCGATTTCAGGGAGTGCGCCCCGGCGGCCGCGAAGAGGGACATGTACCTCGACGCGCAGGGGAACGTCGTCGCGGAGCTCAGTCTCATCGGGCCCCTCGCGAGCGGGGTGCCGGGGTCGGTGGCCGGGCTCGCAGAGGCCCATCGTCTGTACGGGTCGCTCCGGTGGAGCACCCTTCTTCAACCCTCGATCGAGCTCGCCCGCCGCGGGTTTCCGGTGAGCGCCCGGCTCGCGCATTCTCTCGAGAAGCTGGCCGTCTACCGCGATCGTTTTCCGGGACTCGCGCAATTCGCGCGACCCGATGGCACCCCGCTCAGGGAGGGTGACACCCTTGTCCAATCCGATCTCGCCGCCACGCTCGGGGAAATCGCCTGGGAGGGCCCCGAAGCCTTTTATCGGGGGCCGATCGCCGATCGGATCGTGACCGAGATGCAAGCGGGCGGGGGGATTATCACAAAGGCGGATTTGGAAGCGTATCGGGTCATCTTTCGCGAGCCGGTGCGAGGGACGTACCGCGGCTATGAAATTCTATCCGCGCCGCCGCCGAGCTCGGGCGGCGCCGTTCTGATCGAGATTCTCAATATCCTCGAGGGCT
>JBGPBA010000244.1:0-3280 GCA_041481005.1 Candidatus Krumholzibacteriia bacterium
GGCATCGGTTTTCTCGGCGTCGCGCTCGCATTCGGCCTGACCGTGATGACCATGGCCTTTGCCATCGGGCATATCTCGGGGTGCCATTTGAATCCGGCGGTCTCCATCGGGCTCTGGGCCGGCGGCCGGTTTCCCGGGAAAGATGTCCTTCCGTACATTGTCTCCCAGCTCTTGGGAGCCATCGTCGCAGGCGGCATTCTCTACATCATTGCGTCCGGCAGGGCCGGCTTCAATGTGTCCGCCGGCTTCGCCGCGAACGGCTACGGCGCCCACTCGCCAGGCGGATACTCTCTTTTGGCGGCTCTGGTCACGGAGATCGTCATGACCATGATGTTCCTGCTTATCATCATGGGTGCGACCGACAAGCGCGCGCCGGCGGGTTTCGCGCCGATTGCGATTGGTCTCGGCCTCACCCTGATTCACCTGATCAGCATTCCGGTAACGAATACCTCCGTGAATCCCGCGCGCAGCACGGGCATTGCGGTGTATGTCGGAGGCTGGGCCCTCTGTCAATTGTGGCTCTTCTGGATAGCCCCGATCATCGGCGGGATCCTCGGCGCAAGAATCTATCGGCTCATCGCCGGCACGGAGAAATAAGTAGGGGGCCCGACGCGCCGCGCGCGCCGTGGGCTCCTGACTCGAGGGGTCAGTGCGGCACGTCCTTGTCCCTCGATGCTTCCTTGTCGATGTCGCGGAAGTCCTTGTTCTTGTCGAGGAGATCGTAGCGGCTCACGCGATGTATGTCGCACTGGCGCGTGGGCTCGTTCCCCGCGATGAAGATTTCCCTGCGCACCTTCGGGCAGCTCGGCGTCGCCAGGAGCCCCGACTGCTCGCAGATCGTCTCCTCGACGATGTCGGCGGGCCGGCTGAACTCGGGACCGCGGTTCGTCGGGTAGGCGGCCTTCATCGTCTCGGTCCAGATCGGAAGCGCCACGACGGCGCCCGTCTTGCGGGGTCCCATCGTGACTTTGTCGTCGAACCCGGTCCAGACGCCGATGACGATCTCCGGCGTGTAGCCGATGAACCAGCCGTCGGTGTACGCGTCGGTCGTTCCCGTCTTGCCGGCGCAGGGGACGGCGAGGCCGTACTTGCGAGCATCGGCGCCGGTGCCCTGCACCTCGTCGACCACGCTCGTCAGCATGTCAGTCATGACGTAAGCGACGTCTGGCCGGAGCACCTCTTCGTGATACTCGTGGTACTCCTCGAGGGAGTTGCCGTTTCGGTCCTCGATCTTGAGCACGCCCATCGGCTCGGCCCGCATCCCCTCGGCGGCGAGCACGCCGTACGCCGAGGTGAGCTCGAGGAGGTTGACCTCGTTCGAGCCGAGCGCGAGAGACAAGACGTTCTGCAGCGGGCTCTTGATCCCCATCCGATGGGCCACGTTGATCACCGAGGGCGTCCCCACCGCCTGAATGAGCTTGATCGACGGGATGTTGATCGAGCGGCACAGCGCCTCGCGAAGCGACACCGCGCCGTGGAACTTATCGTCGTAGTTGTGGGGCTTCCACACGTCGCCGTTCGGGAGCTCGACGACGATCGGCGTGTCGATGATGACGTCGGCGGGGCCGTAGCCCGCCTCGAGCGCCGCGAGGTAGATGAACGGCTTGAATGACGAGCCGGGCTGCCGCTGGGCCTGCATCGCCCGGTTGAACTGGCTCTCGCGGTAGTTCCTCCCGCCGACGAGCGCGAGGATGTGACCGCTTCGCGGATCGATCGCGACGAGCGCCGACTCGAGGTACTTGGGGGCCATCTTACTCCCGCCCGTCACCGAGTCCTGATACTCGGCGCGCGTGAGGTTGTAGTTGACCCTTTTCTCGAGCTGCGACACGGTCGTTTCCATGTTGCGCTCGGCGGCGCGCTGGATCCTCGGATTGATCGTCGTGTAGATCGTGTAGCCGTCGTGGTAGATCGAGCGCGATCCGTACTTGTCCTCGAGCATCTGGCGAATGTATTCGCAGAAGTACCCCGCGAAGTCCTGCTTCTCGGAGGTCTTCTTCACGAGGTCGAGCGACTTCGTGCGGAGCGAATCGCGCTGGGCCTTCGTGATCACGTGGAACTCTTCCATCGCGTTGAGCACGACGTTCACGCGCTTCGCGGCGCGCTCGCGGTTCGTGAAGGGGTTGTACCCGCCGGGGTTTTTCGGGAGCGCGGCGATCAGCGCCATTTGATTGAGCCCGATGTCGCGCACCGATTTTCCGAAGAACTTCCGCGAGGCCGCCTCGACCCCGTACGTTCCCTCGCCGAAGTAGATCTGGTTCAAGTACATCTCGAGGATCTCCTGCTTCGAGTAGGTGCGCTCGATCTTGAAGGCCAGCAGCGCTTCCTTGATCTTCCGCGGGAAGGTCTGTTCCTTCTTCGCGAGGAAGAGGTCGGTGGAGAGCTGCTGCGTGATTGTGCTCGCGCCCTGCGCGCGGCTCCAGTGCATGAGATCGCGCACCGCCGCCGTGAATATGCGCTGCAGATCGATCCCGCTGTGCTTGTAGAACCGGCGGTCCTCGACGGCGAGAAAGGTCTGCTGCATAGGCAGCGGAATCTGATCGATCGGGAGATAGATGCGGTTCTGTTCGTAGAACTCCTTGATGAGGGTCGAGTCGGCGGCGAGGACGCGCGTCTTGAGCGAGGGCTCGATCATCTCGAGCTTCGCCATCGACGGGAGGTCGCGCGAGAACCACTTGAGCGCGGCCGTGGAGATGCCGAGCAGCACGACGACGCCGAGCGTCATGCCCCAGAGGAAGAGTCTCTCGCCTCGTGTCAACGGTCTTCGCGCCATATGTTCTTTTCTCCGGCCGCCGGCGCGGCATTCGCCGCCGCCCGGGTCCCGCAAGAATCTACTCGTCCCGCCGGGCTTTTCCTATCGTTTTCTCCGCCGCGGCCGGCGCCCGCTCCCGCCGCGGCCGGCCCCCGCTTAAGGAAAGATACATAATTCAGGCCCAGCGCAAAAATACTTATTGACAACGTCCGCCCCTCGTCGTATATACACAGGACGCTAATGTAAAGTTCGATAGAACGTTACGGGAGCGCGGAAAAGGCTCCGAAAAAAAGCCTAAACAGGGGTTGACACAAATTCCTGTAAGAGGTATATTATTCATTCGGAGTAGACTAATTTCCATATAGGGAAACACGATCTTTGAAATTGAAATAGCGTGCGATGCCCTTGCCAGATTGTTCGGGCCCGGGTCCTCCTAGGACTTCGGGCAAGAACGTCAATGAGAGCATTGCTCAGTGCAATGACTCTTCGCTTTTTTTACAACGGAGAGTTCGATCCTGGCTCAGAATGAAC
>JBGPBA010000245.1:0-3278 GCA_041481005.1 Candidatus Krumholzibacteriia bacterium
ACGAGGATCGTCCCGAGAAAGAACCCGACTCCGAGCGCGAGGGTATAAACGATGAGGTAGATGAGCGCGCGCGAATGATGAATCTGGGCGCGCGCGATCTCCCCGCCGCCCTTGACGGCCTCCGCCCGAACTGCGCCGCCGCCGACCGCCGCCCCGCCCCCCTTCGCAGCACCCTCGACTCCGAGGCCGGACGGATTGCGGTACCAAACGAGCGCGAGCCATGTGCACAGCCCCATGAGAAACGCGCTCAGCGCGTAGACCTCGGCCTCCGTCGAATCGCGCCAAAACGAGTCGCTGAAGACGAGGTAGAGCACCCCGACGAACGGCCCCGCGTACTGCGCGAAGCGTTCGATGTTCCCCTTCACCGTCGGATACATGAAGCGAATCGTGTACAGCGCCACGAGGTAGAGCATCGAAACGGAGATCGCCCCGAAAACGACCGACAGCAGATTAATTCGCTGCGCGATGTTGAGCGGGAGCGGAAGCAGGCTGAACGCCCGCGCGAGGAGGACGTAGATCGGATTCCCCGGAGAATGCGGGATGCCGAGGATATACGACGTCGCGATGAACTCGCCGCTGTCCCAGAACGAGGCCGACCCCGCCATCGTCACGAAGTAACAGATGAAGGGGACGAGAAACGCGGCGAAGGCCATCAGCCTGTCGAGCGCCTTTTCGGACATACGTGCCGCACCCCTAGTCCTACGGTGTCGTGATCTTGGAACACGTTTAAACTACTAGAAATCCGGCGCGTTTGGAAGCGATTTCTCGACCGCTTCCCTCGCCGGCGGGTGCAATAAAACGCGGAGCCCGCGGGCTCCGCGCCGAGCCATCGTCGCTTACTTTCCCGCGCCCTTCTTCGTCCCTGTCCCGCCCACCGGGACGCCGAACTGCTCCTTGAGCACGCGGTCGATGTTCTGGTTGAGGTCACTGAACTGCTGATCGTCGGGGTGCCGCGCGAGCCATTTTCCGATGTAGCCCTTCGCGGCCTCGGCATCCCCCAGTTGGGCGGCGTACTGGAATCCGCTCTGATAGAGCGGCCGGAAATCGGGCGCGAGACGTATCCCCTCGTCGATGTTCTGAAGGGCGACCGGAAGCTGCCCCCTGACCTCGTACACCATGGCGAGGCGCAGCCAGTACTCTCCCTCGGTCGGCTCCCGTTTGAGCAGCGAGCGGTAGTAATCCGCCGCCTTCTCGGTCTCGTTGTTCATGAGGTAGTACGTGCCGAGAATGATTCTGCCCGGTCTGTAGAGCGGCGTGAAGCGGAGCGCGATCTCCATGTACCGCGCCGCCTCGCCGTAATCCTTGCCCCGCGCCCGCAGGTACGCGAGCTCCCCCATCGCCACCGCGTAGTTGACGAGGATGATGTCGAGACCGTCCTCATCCTTGAACGTCGTCGTATCCTCCAGCCAGTTCTTCGTGAGGAGGCCGCGGAAGCTGTATATCACCTCGAGGTCGCGCTTGAGCATGAACTCGTTCATCATGTCCTTGCCCTGCCGCGGGATGAGGCGCATGACGAGCCCCTGGCGCTCGAGGTAGCCTTCATACGGCTTGTAGTAATCCTCCCTACAGGTCGACGCGAAGTAGATCGGCCGTTTCCACCGCGTGGTCTCGATGATGTGCTGCGTGGCGAGATCGTTCTTCCAGGCCACCGCTCCGCCCGTCAACGGAATCGGCTGGAGCTCCTCGATCTGCTTGTCGGTGAGCGTGATGGGAACCTTGGGCTCCTCGTCCCGCAGCTGGCGTATGTACCAGTCGGTGTTGAGAAGGCTCGCGTTCGCGACGCTCACGTCCGTCCGGAAGCGCTCGACGCACTGCATGTACCACAGCGGATACGTGTCGTTGTCGCCGTACGTGAAGATGATCGCGTTGGGCTCGAGGCTCGCGAGAACGTTGTACCCGTAATCCCGCGTCATGAAGTCGCGCGACCGATCATGGTCGAACCAGTTGTGATGCGCGGGGAGAATCGAGAGTGCGACGAGCAGCGACCCGAGCGGCACGACATAGGCGGCCGCATCCTTCGCCTTGCTCTTGACGTAGTCGGCGGTCCAGGCGAGAAACGCCGTCGCTCCGATCCCGATGAAAATTGCGAAGAAATAGAAGCCGGGCGCGTAGAAGTAATCGCGCTCCCTCACCTCGGTGGCGCTGAAATTGAGAAAGAGGATGAGACCGACCGTATTGACCAACACGTTCGTGAAGTTGAGCACCCAGGTCTTGCGCTCGCGGTTGAAGTTCGCGACGATGCCGAGGAACCCGAGCGCCACCGGGATCGCGGTCGCGGCCTTCCCGAAATTGAAGCTCCCGAGCATCGCGTCCCCCAACATCCTGAATTGCTCGAGGAAATACCTGCCGAAGTGGCCGAACTGCCACAGAAGCGCCGCCTTCCGGTGGAACACGTTCATCGGGGGATACTGCTCGCGGCGGAGATGGTAGACCATCGCGCTCCAGGTCTCGGGATCGACCATGTTGATCTCGGGATGGAGATGCGCCCTGATGTAGAGGTAGAGGTGCACCGAGATCCCGAGCGCGATGAGCCCCGCGGCGGCCAGCGCGAAAAGCCCCCGCTTCCTCACCGACCAGACGATGAGGAGCCCCCAAACGATGAGCATCACGATCGTCGCCGTCCCGGAACGCCACAGCGTCATGCCGCCGACGAGCACGGCGAGGCCGAAGCTGCCGATGATGAGCTCGTCGTTCGCGAACGCCTTCTCCCTCACGAGGAAAAAGAGCAGGAAGATGCCGCCGTAGACGAGGACGGTGCCGAGATGGAACCCGATGCCGAGCGCCATGAGGTATATGATGAGGTAGAAGATGCCTCGCGCGTGACCTCTCGCGAGGCGCTCCTCCTGCTCGATCGCCCCCGCGCCCGCGAGGCGCGCCTCCCGGCTCTCCCCCGCGTCCGTCGTCTTCGGGATGTCCGCGCCGGACGCGTGCCCCGCCGGGTTCCTGTACCAGCGGAGGGCGAGCCACGTGCAGAGACCCGTGACGAACGCAATGAGCGAATAGACCTCGGTCTCTGTCGAGTCGCTCCACGCCGTCGTGCTGAAGGTCAGGTAGAGGCACCCGATGACCGGCCCGGCGTATTGGGCGAAGAGCCACAGCCTCCCCTTCGCCTGCGGATACATGAAGCGGATCGTCTCCACCATGACGAGGTACGCCATGAGGATCGAGACCGCGGCGAGGAAGACGGAGATAAAATTGACCCGCTGCGCGATCGACATCGGGAGCGGTAGCATCGCGAAGACGCGCCCGACGAGCGTGAAGAGCGGGGTCCCGGGCGA
>JBGPBA010000246.1:0-3274 GCA_041481005.1 Candidatus Krumholzibacteriia bacterium
GATACTTCACCGCGGCGCTCGGGGAGAGACCGACCCTCTCGAGGAGCGTCCTCACGCGCTCTTTCACCTCGGCGCCCCGCGCGAGCTTGTGGATCTTGATCCCCTCGGCGATCGTGCTTTCGATCGAGAGCCTCGGATCGAGGGACGAATAGGGATCCTGGAACACCATCTGGATCCTGCGGCGCATCCGCCGCAGCGTGCGCCCCTTCAGGGCGAAAAAGTCCACGCCGTCGAGGCACATTTCTCCCTCGGTCGGGTCATCGAGCCGCATGAGCACGCGGGCGAGCGTACTCTTGCCGCACCCCGACTCGCCGACGAGGCCGAGGGTCTTCCCCTTCTCGAGGGAGAGGTCGACCCCGTCCACCGCCTTGACGATCCCGCCCCCTCCGAAGAAGAAGCCCGCCTGCGCGTGGTAGAACTTCTTGATGCCGCGCGCCCTCAGGAGCTCCATCTCATGAACCTCCACTGAGCCAGCAGCGCGAAACGTGCCCGCCCGAAACGGTGAACAGCGGCGGCTCCTCGACGCATTTCTCGAACCGCTTCGGGCAGCGGTCGCTGAACCTGCAGCCCACGGGAATCCGCAGCGGATCGGGCACGTTTCCCGGTATCGTGGGGAGCTTCTCGTCCCGCGGAACCCGTCCGGGGAGCGAGCGCATGAGCCCTTCGGTGTACGGATTCGCCGGGGCCCGGAAGAGCTCGGCCGCCGAGGCTTCCTCGAAGACGACGCCCGCGTACATGACGATGACGCGGTTCGCGAGCTGGGCCACGACCGCGAGATCATGCGTGATGAGAAGCACCGCCATGTGCATCGTCTCGATGAGATCCGCGAGAAGCTCGATGATCTGCCCCTGCACCGAGACGTCGAGCGCGCTCGTCGGCTCGTCCGCGATGAGAAGCGCCGGACGGCACGAGAGCGCCATCGCGATCATCACGCGTTGGCGCATCCCTCCGCTCATCTGGTGGGGGTAGCTGTGGTAGCGCTTCTCCGGGTCGGGGATCCGCACGAGCCCGAGCATCTCGATCGCCTTCGCCTTCGACTCGCGGCGGCCGAGCTTCTGGTGAAGCGCGATCGCCTCGCGCACCTGCTCGCCGCACGTGAAAACGGGGTTGAGACTGGTGAGGGGTTCCTGAAAAACGATCGATATCTTGCAGCCGCGGATCTTCCGCATCTCTCTCTCGGGAAGCGCGAGGAGATCGACGCCTTCGAGAAAGACCGAGCCTGCGGCGATCTCCCCCGCCGGCTCGGAGACGAGCCGCATGATCGAAAGGGCGGTGACGCTCTTCCCGCAGCCCGACTCGCCGACGAGGCCGACCGTCTCCCCGTGAGCGACGCGGAAACTCACCCCGTCGACCGCCCGCGCGATCCCCTCGGGGGTCCGGAAGATCGTCCTTAGATTCTCGACCCTGAGAAGCTCTTCCACACGCCTCCCTCAGGAGAGCCGCCGCGGCTCGAACGCCTCCCGCAGCGCGTCGCCGAGGAGGTTGAACCCGATCACGGTAACAGCAATCGCGATTCCTGGAAAGGTCGAAAGCCACCAGGCGTCGATGAGCGCCTCGCGCCCCTCGAATACCATCTGGCCCCAGCTTGGGGTCGGCGGAGGCACGCCGAGGCCGAGGAAGCTGAGCGACGCCTCGGTGAGGATGATGCCGCCGATCCTGAGCGTGGCGGCGATGACGATGACGGTGAGGGTGTTCGGGATGAGGTGCCGCAGGATGATCCGCCGGCTTCCGGCCCCGAGCGCCTCGGCCGCCTTCACGTAGTCGAGGCTCCGGATCGCGAGCACCTGCGCGCGCACGAGCCGCGCGGTGGCCATCCAGCCCGTCGCGCCGAGGAGAATGATGATGAGCCACACCGACCCGGAGAAGAGCGCCACGCAGGTGAGAATGAGGAAGAGGCGCGGTATCGCGAGCAGCGCGTCGACGACCCGCATGAGGATCGCGTCGATCGCGCCGCCGAAGTATCCCGCCGTCGCGCCGACGAGGGCGCCGAGCACGACCGATATCGCCACCGCGAGGAATCCGATCATGAGCGAAATGCGCGAGCCGTAGATGACGCGCGAGAGGACGTCCCGGCCGAACTTGTCGGTGCCGAGCGGATGCTGGAAGCTCGGGTGAACGTAGCGCATCTGCGGGAGCGCTCCCTGCGCCACCGGGTCGTACGGGGCCAACAGAGGCGCGAGGATCGCGACGAGGTACAGAAAGAGGACGACAACGGCTCCGGCCATGCCGAACCGGTTTCTCGCGAAGCGCGACCAGCCGAGGGACCAGAGTCCCTGCCGGGGCTCCCGCGCGATCATCCGTTCATCCGCGTCGAGATCGCTCATGTATTCTCCCGGAACGGGCACGCGCTCACCCCTTCGCTCCGCGCGTCGCCGCCGCGCGGGGATCGAGCAGCCCGTACGCGACGTCGGCGAGGAGATTCCCGACGATCACCATGACGGCGACGACGAAATTGATGGCGAGGACGACGGGGTAGTCCCGCGCGTAGATCGAATCGACGGTGAGGCCCCCCATGCCGGGCCACGAGAAGATCGTTTCGACGACGACCGCCCCTCCGAAGAGGAACGG
This sequence comes from Candidatus Krumholzibacteriia bacterium, assembly GCA_041481005.1. Lineage (GTDB taxonomy): Bacteria > Krumholzibacteriota > Krumholzibacteriia > Krumholzibacteriales > Krumholzibacteriaceae > SSS58A. Next base: position 2,569 of record JBGPBA010000246.1, read on the forward strand.
GAAGCTCAAGCCGATGATCGTCACGACGGGGAGCGCCGCGTTCTTGAGCGCGTGCTTGAGCAAGACGGTGCGCTCGGGAAGCCCCTTCGCCCGCGCCGTGCGGATGTAGTCCTCGCGGAGCACGTCCAGCATGCTCCCCCGCATGAAGCGCGCCGTGCTCGCCGCCGACGCGATCCCGAGAACGAAGGCGGGGAGCACGAGGTGCTTGAACCGGTCGGCCGCGAGCGCCCAGCCGGAGAGGCTCGCCGCGTCTATCGACTCCATCTGCGAGGAGGGGAGAATCCCGAGCTTGAGCGAAAAGAGCATGATGAGCATGAGGCCGAGCCAGAAGGACGGTATCGAGTAAACGAAGAGCGCCGCCACCGTGTTCACTCGGTCGAAGACCGAGTACCGTTTCATCGCGGAGAGAACGCCGAGGCATACGCCGACGAGTAAGTTGAGAAACAGCGCCGCCCCCGTGAGCCGCAGCGTGTTCGGGATCGCCTCGGCGAGCACGTCCCGCACGTGGCGCACGTATCGGAGGCTCACGCCGAAATCGCCCCGGAGGAAGCTCCCGATCCACCGGGCGTATTGCTCGGCGAGCGGACGATCGAGGCCGAGGCCGTGCCGGATGTGGGCGACCGTCTCGGCGGGGATGTCGGGGCGGTAGTAGCGCGACATCGGATCGCCCGGGGCGAGGTGCAGGAGAAGAAACGTCACGGTGAGA
>JBGPBA010000247.1:0-3273 GCA_041481005.1 Candidatus Krumholzibacteriia bacterium
CGAGCACGTCCCACCAGCGCTTCACCGGGAGCCGCGAGAACGCGTTGACGTGCCCGACGTCGATGCACACCGCCGCGGCGCCCTTCGGCAGGAGGTCGACGAGGCGCTCGAGGACGCGCGGGTTCTCCTCCCACGCGTTTTCGATCGCGACCGTGATGCCGAGGCGCCGGGCCTCCTCGAGCACGACCGGCATCCGCGAGCTCCAGTTGCCGAACCATTCGTGGAGTCCCCCGCGCGAGTAAAAGGGCGAATAGTTCGTGTGCACGACCATGACGCTTCCGCCGAGGGCATAGGTCACCTCGAGCCCGCGGAGCAGGCACTCTCTGCTGTGCCGCGCGAGAAAGCCGTTGAGGCTCGCGATGTCGAGCCCGAGGAACGGCCCGTGCGTGAAGACGGTGAATGAGTGCGCCCGGATGCGCTCCCCGATGCGTTTGAGGTCGTCGAGCGGGAGCGCCATCAGGTGATCGATGTCGGTCATTCGAACTTCAGGTTGAAATCCCGCCCGGATGATGTCGTCGAGCTCGGCTTCGAGCCGGTCGAGCCGCACGCTCACGTGGAAGTTCATTGAAACCGCGCCCCTCGTTCCGGCAAAGCTCGTGCTTGACCTTCTCTATTGCATCTATGTATGCTTCGAAAACACCCGTCGGGATGAATGCGACCACCGGCGGGCGTGAACGTAGCACACAAATCATCGACATTTCAAGAGGAAGGGCTCCCTCGGCAAGGAAGTGCATGCAATGAAGCTGGTTGAATGCGTCCCGAACTTCAGCGAGGGCCGGGATTCGGCCAAGATCGAGCTGATCGCAAACGAGATTCGGACGACCGAGGGGGTCAAGCTCCTCGACGTCGACCCGGGGAAGGATACGAATCGCACCGTCGTGACCTTCATCGGCACCCCGGAGGGCGCCAGCGAGGCGGCGTTCAAGGCGATCGCGAAGGCGGCCGAGGTCATCGACATGCGCGCGCACAAAGGCGCCCATTCCCGCATCGGGGCGACGGACGTCTGTCCCTTCGTTCCCGTCTCGGGGGTGACGATGGAAGACTGCGCGGAGCTCGCGCGCAGCCTCGGCGCGCGCGTCGGCGCGGAGCTCGGGATTCCAGTCTATCTCTACGAGGAGGCTGCGTCGAAGCCCGAGCGGCGCAACCTCGCGAACGTCCGCCAGGGGGAGTACGAAGGCCTCGCCGAGAAGCTCAAAGACCCGGCGTGGCGGCCCGACTTCGGGCCAGCCGAATTCAACGCCCGAAGCGGCGCCACGGTGATCGGCGCGCGCGAGTTCCTCATCGCCTACAACGTCAACCTCAACACCCGGGACGTCCGGATCGCCCGCGAGATCGCCTTCGAGATCAGGGAGAAGGGCCGCGCGAAGAAGGATGAGACGGGCGCCGTGTGCCGGGACGATCGGGGCGAGACGGTCTTCATGCCGGGAAAATTCAAGGCGTGCAAGGCGGTCGGCTGGTACATGGGTGACTTCGGGAGAACGCAGGTCTCCATCAATCTCGTCAATTACAAGGTCACGCCGCCGCAGGTCGTTTTCGACGAATGCGTGCGCATCTCGGAGAAGCACGGCGTACGCGTCACGGGGAGCGAGCTCGTGGGCCTCATCCCGCTCGAGGCCATGCTCCAGGCCGGGAGGCATTACCTGAAGAAGCAGGGAAAAACGGTCGGCGTGCCCGATTCCGAGCTCATCCACATCGCCATTCTCTCGATGGGAATGAGCGACCTCTACCCCTTCGAGCCCGACAAGAAGATCATCGAATACCAGTTCAAGCGCGAGGGAGAGCTCGTCGGGATGCGGGTCGGCGCTTTCACCGACCTCCTCTCGACCGACGCCCCCGCGCCGGGCGGCGGGAGCGTGGCGGCCCTGTGCGGCGCCATCGGCAGCGCTCTCTCCTCCATGGTCGCCTCCCTGACGCACGGGAAGAAGGGATACGAAGGGGCGTTCGAGGAGATGGAGGAGGCCGGCGTCCGGGCGCAGGCGCTCAAGGCGGCCTTCCTCGAGGACGTCGACCGCGACACCGAGGCGTTCAACAAGGTCCTCGACGCCATGCGCCTTCCGAAGGCGACTGACGCCGACAAGAAGGCGCGCGAGGCCGCGATCCTCGATGCGACAACAGGCGCGACCCTCGTGCCGCTCGGGGTGCTCAGACGCTGCCTCGGCGCGGCCGAGGTCGCCCGCGCCGTCGTCGAAAAAGGCAACCGAAACTCGATCAGCGACGGGGGCGTCGCCGCGCTCGTTCTTCACGCTGCGGCGCAGGCGGCCTACCTCAACGTGAAGATCAATCTCCCCGGCATCAGCGACGAGCGTTTCAAGAAAGAGACCGCTGCCGAGGCCGACTCGCTTCGCGAAAAGATCGTCCGCCACGCCGAGGAGACGGTCCGGCTGACGGAGCGGCTCATGCAGGAATCGAAGTAGGACCGGGATGCCAGGCGCGGCGACACCGTCGGCCGAAGGAGGACTCGATGCTGAACCTTGATACATCGCGCGTCCCGCCGCACGTCTCGAGGGACGAGCTGACGAAAGAGACCCCGCGCGCGCTCGTGGAGCTCTCCTCGCTCCTCAGGAGGGAGGGCCCCGGCGCCGACATGCTCGCGTGGCTCGACCTGCCGCGCATCGCCAAACAGGACGTCGAGAGAATCACCGATGAGGCGAAGCGCATCCAGGACGAAAACGACTGCCTCGTCCTCATCGGCATCGGAGGCTCGTACATCGGGGCGAGGGCCGCGGTCGAGGCGCTCCCGCTCGAGGCTCGATTCCCCGTCGTCTTCGCGGGCATGAACCTCTCCCCCGAGTACCATGGGCGCATTCTCGAGCATCTCGAGGGAAAACGCTTCGCCGTCTGCGTCATATCGAAGTCGGGCACGACGCTCGAGCCGGCGATCGCGTTCCGGCTCTTCAGGGACAAGCTCGTCAAACGCTTCGGCGCCGAGAAGGCCTGCAAACGGATCCTGGCCATCACCGATCCCGAGGGCGGCGTTCTGAGGAAAGCGGCGGAGCGCGAAGGCTACGCAAGCTTCGACGTGCCGAAGGGGGTGGGCGGCCGTTTCAGCGTGCTCTCGGCGGTAGGGCTTTTCCCGTGCGCGGTTTCCGGCATCCCCATTCGCGACATGATCGAGGGGGCGCGGGCGGCCCATGGCGCCTTCACCCGGGCGGACGCGGCCAACGAGGCGGTGCGCTACGCCGTGATCAGGAACCTCCTCTACAGGAAGGGCACGAGGATCGAGGTGCTCTCCGCGTTTCATCCGGAGCTCGCCTCCTTCTGCGAGTGGTGGAA
>JBGPBA010000248.1:0-3268 GCA_041481005.1 Candidatus Krumholzibacteriia bacterium
CTCCCACGGCGACTACGTCTTCTCGTTCGAGTTCGCGGCCCTCGATTACACGGCTCCGACGAAGAACCTCTACGCGTACAAGATGGAGGGGCTGGACCGTGACTGGTTCTACACCGACGCGGCGAGGCGCTTCGCGAACTACACGACCCTGCCGGCGGGGAAGTACGTGTTCAGGGTCAAGGGCTCCAACAATGACGGCGTCTGGAACGAGGCGGGCACCGCCCTGCGGATCACGATCATGCCCCCTTTCTGGGGGACGTGGTGGTTCCGGGCGGCCGTCTTCGTCGTCATCGCGGGCGTCGCTCTTTTCCTGTATCGGCGCCAGATGGGGACGGTCCGTCTCGCGGCCGAGCTCAAGGCCGCCCATGATGCCCAGATGTCGATCATGCCGCATGGCGACCCTCAGGTGGAAGGCTTTGAGATCTCGGGCGTCTGCATTCCGGCGAGCGAGGTCGGCGGCGATTTCTACGACTATTTCTGGCTCGACGAGGGCCACACGCGATTCGGCATCGCCGTCGGCGACGTCTCGGGAAAGGCGATGAAGGCTGCGATGATCGCCGTCATGTCGAGTGGAATGATCTACTCGCGAGCGGATGAGTTCTTCTCACCCGGAGAAGTGATGACGCTCGTCAACCGCCCTCTCTATGCGAAGACGGAGGAGCAAGTGTTCACGGCGCTCTGCCTCGGCGCCCTCGACGTCGCGGCCAAGACATTTACCTTCTCCAACGGGGGCTCGGTCGATCCTCTTCTCAAGACGGGGCGATCGACGGTGCGTCTTACGGGCACCGGCTCCAATCTGCCGCTGGGCGCGATGAAGGACACGGTATACGGGGAAAGTACGATCGCGCTCGGCGAAGGGGACGTGCTCATGCTCTTCACCGACGGGCTGCCCGACGCCTGGAACAACTCTCAGGATTTCTATGAGTACGATCGGGTGAAAAACCTGCTCGAGAAGATGGATGCATCCCGTCTCTCGGCCACGGAGATCAAAGATGGGATCATCGAAGACGTGCGCCGGTTCGCCGGGGGCGCGCGCCAACACGACGACATAACCGTGGTTGTTGTGAAGAGGGTCTGATCCGCTCGCCGAGCGGTCCGGTTTCCCGCGCCGGAAGCAGTCGTCCTCTGACGAGATATTGGTGCCGGAGGAGGGAATTGAACCCTCATGGAGCTAAGCCCCGGGGGATTTTGAGTCCCCTGCGTCTACCAATTTCACCACTCCGGCACACGGATAACAGTTACTCTATGGGCTCGGCATGCGAGAGTCAATGGCCAATTTAGCCCTTGACTGAGCCTTCGATTTTCGTGATATCATACGGATACATGGGGTTGTAGCTCAGCTGGGAGAGCACTTGACTGGCAGTCAAGAGGCCACGGGTTCGATCCCCGTCAACTCCACCATTTTTTTATTCACGCAATCCGCCGACGGAGCTCGGCGCCCCGGAGCACCGAAGCTCCCCAGCCGCGACGGGCACGAAAGAGATGAACAAACGCACGGTACCTCCCGTTCTCTGCGTCTTCGAAGACGAGCGCTACCCGAATTTCTTCCCGATCGCCCTCTATCGCCCCGTCTTTGAGCTGAGCATCGGAACGCACAGCCTGCGCGGGCGTCTCGTCGACGAGGTCGATCCCGAGTCGGTTGTCCTCTGGTGCAGGCCGTACCTCGCCGCCGCGCTCAAGGATGATGAGTCGCGCCCGGGCCGCCGCCCGGTCTCCGTGAACGAGCTCCCGGCCGGGGAGATTCTCTTCTTGAACGGACGTCTTCTCTCGTACGGCACGGAGCTCGGCGAACTGCGCGAGGGGCTCGTCGAGGAGAGTATGCTCCACAAGATGGGGACGATCGTCGCCGCCCGCCTCTCGGGGGAACGCGCCGCCGCCTTCAAGGCTCACCTCGACGCGCTCGTTTCCGACAAGGACGTGGAGCGGACGGTCAGGGAGATCAAGCGCCTGTCCATTTCCGTGCGCGGGAAAGAGGGGGACGCGGGAGAAGACGCGAGCGACGGGTCGCGCACGACCGCGGTCGCGAAATGGGCCGCCGACAACCGTGTGAAGCTCGGCGAGACGAACGTCAGACTCATCTCGCATCACTGGCAATTCATCGAAGAGAACCGCCGCTCGATCGTCGACGATTTTCAGAAGAATCCGTTCCGTGGGACATCTCCCGATACGGAGCTCTTCAAGGGAGTCGAGCTTATCAACGAGAACGACATCGTGATCGGATCGGACGTCGAGGTGCGCTCGGGCACGGTGCTCGACGCGAGCGAGGGCGCGATCATCATCGCGAACAACGCGCGTATCGAGCCGAACGCGATCATCACCGGCCCCTGCTCGATCGGCGAGGCCTCGATCGTCCGCGGCGGCGCGAAGGTCGGGCACGGCACTTCCATCGGCAGTCGGTGCCGGGTGGGGGGCGAGGTCGAGGAATGCATCCTCGCGCCGTGCAGCAACAAGCAGCATGAGGGCTTCATGGGACACTCGTACGTAAGCTCTTGGGTCAACCTCGGCGCCGGGAGCTGCACGAGCGATCTCAAGAATAACTATGGCCCGGTCAAGGTCTGGAGCGCGGGGCGCATGCGCGACACGGGGCGCCAGTTTCTCGGCTCGGTCATCGCGGATCACGCGAAGGTGGCGATCGGCTCGAGGCTCAACACGGGCACGGTCGTCGGATTCAACGCGAACGTCGTGTCGAGCTCCTTCCCGCCGAAATTCGTCCCGAGCTTCGCGTGGAGCTTCGAGCCGGCCTTCGTCCGGTGGGGGCTCGACGAGGCGATCGAGACGGCGAAAATCATGATGGATCGCCGCAACGTCCCCTTCGCGGCGGCGCACGGCATACTCTTCAAGACGATCTACCGCTTGTGTACGCAGAGCGACAACGCGCTTTAGGAGCGGCCTTCGGGCCGATACGGCGATGGCTGAACTATTCCTCATCGGCGAACGGCTCAACAGCACGCGCCCCTCGGTGAAGCGGATCTTCGAGCAGCGCGATGAAGCGGCGCTTTCCGCGGCCGTCGAGACGCAGCTCGCCGGCGGCGCCTCCTGCATCGATCTCAACGCTTCGATGCTGATGGGTGGGGAGGAAGAAGCCCTGCGCTGGGGTGCCGGCCTCGTCTGGGAGCGATTCCACGTCACGGTCGCCCTCGACAGCCCGGATCTCCCGCTCCTTCTCGAGGCGGCCGGCGCGCTCGGGAAAGACGCCATCGTCAATTCCATCACCTGCGACGAGGACGGCCTGCGGGATACGTTCGCGGCCGTGTCCCGATCCGGGGCC
>JBGPBA010000249.1:0-3260 GCA_041481005.1 Candidatus Krumholzibacteriia bacterium
ACGCGTCGATCGGGTTCAATGTATACGCGGACGAGGTGGAGTCCACCACGTACGACCTCCTCAGGGATCCGCGGGTGAAGCTCACCGACGCGATCCACGCCTTGGATGACCGTCTCGCGATCGTTCCGTCGTCGCCCGTGCTCGGCGCGATCGAGCAGGAGCTCTCGGGCAAGGCGGGACGAGAGGGCCGGCTGCTCGCCAAGCTCACGAGAAATCCGATCGAGTACGACTATGTCATCATCGATTCGCCGCCCACGATCGGGCTTCTCACCTTCAACGCCCTCATGGCTTCCGCCGAGGTCATCATACCGATCGATCCGAGCTATTTCTCGCTTCAGGGGCTCCAGAAGCTCCGCGAGACGCTCGAGCTCCTCGAGCGCGAGACGAAGCACACGATCGGCGTTCACGTGCTTATGAACAACGTCGAGCGGCGGACCGCGTTCAGCAGGGACGTCCTCGCCGATCTCGAGACCAACCACGCCGCCGTCCTCATGAAGACGATGATCTGCCATTCGGTGCGCTACAAGGAAGCGGCGATGCGCGGCGTGTCGATCTTCGGGCTCAAGAACGTCGACCGGTTCAAGGAGGAGTTCATCTCGCTCGCGCGGGAGATCGAGACGGGCGAGGCGTCGCTCGGCGTCGAGAACATCCACGACTGGATGGTCCGGCTGCACGGACCGCGGCGCGTCGAGGAGGGCATCCTCTTCATCCTCAACGCGCCGTATGCGGAGAACGTCTATCTGACCGGGGAGTTCACCAACTGGTCCCGTGAAGGCATCCGAATGGAGAAGGACGAGAAGACGGGCATGTGGAAGGCGGTGCTCCACCTCGAAGCGGGCGAGTACGAGTACCGCTTCATCGTGGACGGGGTCTGGATCAAGGACCCGAGCAACACCGACTCCGTCCTCAACGAGTTCGGACAGGAGAACTCGCTCCTCGTCGTATGACGAATGCCTCAATCGAAATCGCCCAGGAAGCTGGGAGACATCTCGCACCTCTATCTGTCGACGGGGGCGTCCGAGCGGCGCCCCGAGCGGTCCCGTGCCGAGGCGGTCGCGTGGCTCGGGGTCGTCGGCGGCTCGGTCAACAGGGCCCACCTCGCGGCCGGCCTCGCCGCGGCCTTCGCCCGGCAGGGAATCTTCGTCACGCTGCTCGAGGTGTGCCGGGGGCTTCCCAGCATCGGCTACTATTTCGGCATGGAGCCGGCCGACTATCTCGCGCCGGCGCTCGAGCGCCGGAGAGTGGCCGGCGGGCTCTGGAATGACGCCGTCCGTTTCTCGACGAGCGCCGACCCGCGCTCGCTTCGAAGCTGGCGCCCCGGCCCGGTCGCTGCGACGCTTCCCCACGTGATGATCGCCGCGTTCTCCCTCGAGGGCGGCTCCCGCGATGAGGCTTTTCTCTTGGCGCTTCCGGAGCGGATCGCGCCGTTCGGCGGATCGGGGGAACGCGACGCGGGGCGCCCCGACGCCGTCGTTCTCGCGGGGGAAGCTTCCGAGTCTCTCGCCGCCGCGCGGCTCCCGGGCCGCGTGCGCGCCCTGTTCCCCGAGGCCCTCGTCCTTCAAGCCCTTCTCGGGATCGAGCGCTCGGGCGGCGGCACAGCCGAGGCGCTCGAGATTCCGCGGAGCCTCGTGTCGTCGTGGCCGAAGAGGGTGCCGCCCGCGGAGCCTTTCTTCAACGATCTCGCGTCGAACCTGCTCCAGCGTCTCAGTCAGCGAAGGAGGAGGGCCGTCAATGATGCCGCGAGCGCATGAGGGGCCGCAAGAGCTTCGGCGCGCGCTCGGTTTCGGTCGCAGGATCGCCTCGCACGGATTGCGCTGGCTCTTCGTATGCTTCTGTCGCGAGGTGAGCCGTTTCCCGGGCTCCCTCAAGCTCGAGATCGCCCCGTTCGAGGTGCGGTTCAGCGATTCCCATGGGTTCCTCGTCGTCCTCTCGCCTCTCAGCGAGCTCTTCCTCGTCTCGATCGGCCCCTCCCGATCCTTCGACGTGCGGGTCTCGTCCCTCGAGAGCTTCTGCACCGCTCTCGACGCCGCGCTCAGGCATTTTCTCGAGATGCAGGGAAGGGCCCCCGCCGCCTCGCGGCCACCCGCCTGAGCAATCGGCCCCGAGCCCCCTTCGCCCGGTCGCCCCGTGATTCGTGAAATGTCTTTCGCCACATCCCTGATTTGACTATCTTTCAGTAGAGCCGGTCCATAGAGGGCGGGGTCGATGTTGAAGAAGATAATCATTCCTGCATTCCTGTGCGCCGTTGCCGCTTTCGGCTCGTGCATTTACCAGAATAGCCCTCTTCAGCCCAACCAGACTCCCGTTGTCACCTACTTCGCGCCCGAGACCTCGTCATTCACTCTCACCGTCGCCGATACGTGCACCTTCGTCCTCAAGGGGACCGATCCCGACGGCGACCAGCTGAACTACACGTTCGCGGTCAACGACACGGTCCTCGCCACCCACGACCGCTTCATCTTCCACGCTCGCGCGGCGGGGATCTACCGGGTGCGGGGGGAGGTCCGCGATTCGGACAAGAAGGCCCGGCGCGAGTGGCTCGTCACGGTGAACGAGAAGGACAACAAGCCGCCAAAGATCACCTGGGCCTTCCCGGAGCAGAGCACGGTTGCGTGCGCGGTCGGCGACACGCTCACCTTCCACTTTCATGCCGATGACGACCACCCCGAGCGGCTGCAGTCCTCCTACCTGCTGAACGGCCAGCTTTTGCACTCCGGGTCGAGCGATCTCATCGAGCGGTTCATGGAGCGCGGCGAGTTCGTCCTCGCCGGCGTTGCCTACGACGGCCAGTACGGGGACACGATTCTCTGGAACGTCTCGGTCACCGGGTTCCCCGATACGATCCCGCCGGCGCCCATCCTCGATCTCGCGGGCGGGCCCGCCGAACGGGACGGCGAGATCTTTCTCGAATGGACCGCCCCCGGGGACGACGGCACGACCGGGCGCGCCTGCGCGTACATGGTCAGGACGTCGACCTACCCGATTCTCACGGAGAAGGACTGGAAGGGCGCCTCGTCGAAGCCCGGCGAGCCGGTGCCATCCCCTTCCGGACAGCGCGAGCGCATGGTCATTCAAGGCCTCGTCTCGGCGAGCTACGTGTACGTCACGATGAGGGCGGCCGACGATTTCTTCAACGTCTCTCCACTCGGGAACTGCGCGAAGGTCCTCGTGAGAGGCATCGACGTGCGGGGTCGCGCCTTCGACGCGATCACCGCGCGACCCCTCGCCGGGATCTACGTCTCGAACGGCGGGGTGATGGA
>JBGPBA010000250.1:0-3260 GCA_041481005.1 Candidatus Krumholzibacteriia bacterium
CATAGGTACGACCGCAGCGCCACGATCTTACCCTCTCGACCAAGACTGGGTAAAGCCCTCCGACGCATCAATCGCGTCCTTCCTCGAGCCGAACCAGCGCACCTCCGGCTCGGCGCGGAACCAGGTGCGCTGGCGCGGCCTGGAGGCCGATCCACACCGACCGGACGGGATAGCCGCGCAGTTCGGGCGGCGGCTAGTCCGCCGTTTACGAAGACGCGCTCGAGGGCACGCACGACGCGCCGCGGATCGGCGACGTGTCGGTACGCCGACCCTCGGTCTGGTTATGGCCGCAGATCATAAGGGCGAGATTGGCGTTGTCCTTCAGCGTGTTGTACAGCGCCTGCCCCTCCGAGCTGAAGGCAGCGGGGTTGCCCGACGCGATCAGGTTGTGGCAGCACACGATGGCCCGGCGCGTCGGATAGGCCTTGAGCAGGCTGTCCGCCCAGCTCAGGACGCTCGCGCTCGGCTCGGTGTTGTACTCGAGGCTGAGGACGATGAAGTTGAGACCGCTCGCGCTGAAGAGATTGAAGGAGTTGTCATTGTTGAAACCGTAATGCCCGCCGTAGTATGGGCGACGGTCGAAGTGCCCGACCCCGAAGTACTCGTTGTAGAAAGCCGTCGTGCCGTACGGTTCGCCGGTCGGCGTCTGGTCGTGGTTGCCGACGCTCACCGAGTAGGGGAGCCCCTGGGGCAAGTGTGTCATCGACGTGTCCTCGAGCATGCTCATCGCCGACCAGCCGCGCTCCCACTCGATGTGCTGCGAATCGCCGTCGTTCGACAGGTCGCCGATCTGGTTCACGTAGGCGATGTTCAGGCTGTCGATATGGTTGGCGATCCATCGCGTCTGCGCCTGGAAGATGGCGGGCGTACCTCCGCTCAATTGCGCCGTGTAGTTCTGGGCGTCGGGGAGAATGACGATCGAGAAGGGACTCCCCGGCGCGCTGTTCGTCGGCCGTCCGTAGAAGGTCGTGTTGAGCCAATCGGCGTCCGGATCCGAGACGATCACGTCGAGATTCGGCGATCGCGAGACGTGCGTCGCGCCGTTTGCCGGCGCGCTCAGAGCCGGTGCATTGGGCGGATTGTTGATCACGATGTCGAACGGGGCGGGTCCCGTCCAGCTCCAACCCGTGTTCACGATCGTGCCGTTCACCGCCGTACCGGCGGAGCCGGATACCTGCGTGCCGGCCCCTTCGTTCAGACTCCACCGCGCGACGAGGCCGGACTGAGGCGTGGCGATCTGCGTATTGATCGAGCTCTGGATCTGCGGCGTCGTCCGCGCCGCATTCCAAATGCGCACCTCGTCGATGACTCCGTCGAAGTGTCCCGAGGCGACCCCTACCGTGTCGAGGGCGGACGCGAGCGCAGCGTGCTGGTGGCTCTGCGATTGCACCGGCTCGCCGACGGTGAGCTCGGACTCGAGGACGCCGTTCAGGTAGAGACGCCACGTCGTCCCGTCGTAGGTCGCGGCCGCGTGGTACCAGGTGCCTGTGCGGATCGGGGTGACCCCGACGACCGGGTGGTTGAGACCCGGCGAGGTGCCTCCCGCGCCTTCCTCGAAGTCGGCGCACAGCAGGCTGTCGGAGCCTCGAATGCCGAGGAAATAATTCATATCCCATACCCCACCGTCCCCGGGCTGGCTTCTTCCCTTCGTGACGAGGGGCACTGCGAGGACGCCGCCGCTCCCCGTGTTCGCGGTCGTGCCGACGCCATCGCGACGGAACCAACACTCGAGCGTGAACTGGGCGAGATCAAGCTGCGGCGGCCGCCCAAAGGTCACGTAGCCGTTCGAGGCGCCGAAATCGAGGGCCTGCGCAGTCTCGGTGCCCGTCGTGGCGCAGGCGACGCTCGTCCAGCTGGAGGAGCCGGCATCATTCGTCGCGCGCACGCGGTAGCAGTACTGGCTGGCGGGGTTCACGCTCACGTCGGCGTAGCTCTGCGCGTCGATTGCCGCGGTCGCGAGCGAGGAGAACGGGCCGCCCGATCCGGTCGTCGATCGCTCGATGTCGAACTGGAGCTCGTTCGTCGAGTTGTCGGTCCAGGCGAGATTGACCCGGCCGTACGAGACCGCCGTCGCGGTCAGGCCCGAAGGAGCGGTTGGCGGGGCCGAGGCCCGCGTCCTGAATCCCCAGGTCGGCGAGTTCCTCGTCCGCAGGCCGTCGCTCGCCGTCACGTACCAGTCGTAATACGAGAAAGCGCTGAGACCCGGCCACGCGACGGTGGCATGCGAGCCGGAGGGGACGTTGCTCGCCGTTCCGATGACGGACCAATCGGCGAGCGGGCTCAGATCGCAGGACAGCGTGAACTGGCTGCTCGAATCGGCGTCCGCTTCGTATTGATTCAATGTCGGCGAGTACGTCTTGACCCGGATGACGTTCTCGGCGGGATAGAATTTCATGATGCGGAGCCACCCGTCTCCGCCGTTCGACCGGCCCTGATAATCGGCGAGGAGGGTGTGCACAGTGTTCCCCTGGTATACGTCGACACGGCGCCCCTCGGTTGTGGCGTGCCCGCAGATCATGAGGATGAGATTGTCGTTCGCCTTGAGGGCGTCGTAGACCGCCTGCCCCTCGGTGTTGAACGTCCCGGGGTTCCCCGCACCGATCAGGGTGTGGACGCAGAGGATGCCCCTGCGGGTCGGATAGGCCGCGAGCAGGCTGTCGGCCCAATTCAAGACGCTCGCGTCCGGCGCGAGGTCGTACTCGAGGCTGATCACGATGAAGCTCAAGCCGCTCGCGCTGAAGAGGTTGAAGTAGTTGTCGTTGTTCGAGCCGAAATGCCCGCCGTAGTACGAGCGACCCGTGAAATGGGAGACGCCGAAATACTCGTTGTAATCGGTCGTCGTGCCCGCGGGATCGCCGTTCGGCGTCTGGTCGTGGTTGCCGACGCTCACGCTGTAGGGGAGCCCCTGCGGAAGGTGCGTGGTCGAGGGGTTTTCGAGGAGCTGCATCGCCGACCATCCGCGTTCCCACTCGATATGCTGCGAATCCCCGTCATTAGACAAGTCGCCGATCTGGTTTACGTACGCGATGTTGAGGCTCGCGATATGATCCACGATCCACTGCGTCTGGGCCTGGAAGATAGCCGGTGTTCCTCCGCCCAATTGCGCCGTATAGTTCTGCACGTCGGGCAGGATGACAATCGAGAATGGGGGCCCGGAAGAAGCCCCGAGCGCCCGTCCGTAGAACGTCGCGCTCATCGGCTTCGCGTAGGGATGGGAGAGCGTGACGTCGAGGGTGGGAGAGAGGGACACGCCCGTCGCG